>JAPWVK010000076.1 GCA_029241965.1 Candidatus Methanophagales archaeon | reverse complement strand
GGATTTTGATAGGGCAATAGAAGACTATGAGAATGCAATAGAATTAAATCCTGAAGATGCTCTGGCTTATAACAATCGTGGAAATGCTTATGCTGAAAAAGGGGAGTTTGATAGAGCAATAGAAGACTATAACAAGGCAATGGAATTAAATCCTGAATATGCTGGTGCTTACGGTAATCGTGGACTTGCTTATGGCGGGAAAGGGGAGTTTGATAGAGCAATAGAAGATTATAAGAAGGCAATAGAATTAGATTCTGAATATGCTCTTGCTTATTTCAATCGTGGAATTATTTATGTTACAAAGGAAGATTTTGATTCAGCGATAGACGATTACAATAAGGTATTAGAGATCGATCCCGGAGATGTTAAGGCTTACTTAAATCGTGGATATGCTTATTACGGGAAAGGGGAGTTTGATAGAGCAATAGAAGATTTTGATAAGGCGATAGAATTAAATCCACAGTATGCTGATGCTTATAATAATCGTGGAAATGCTTATTACGGGAAAGGGGAGTTTGATAGAGCAATAGAAGACTATAACAAGGCAGTAGAATTAAATCCAGAATATGCTAGTGCCTATAACAATCGTGGAAATGCTTATGCTGATTTAAAACAATACGAAAGAGCAACAGAAGATTATAACAAAGCAATAGAATTAAATCCTGACTATGCCGGTGCTTACGGTAATCGTGGACTTGCTTATCGTAAATTAGAGCAATATGAAAGAGCAATAGAGGATCTTAACAAGGCAATATATTTAAATCCGGAATATGCTGGTGCTTATGGTAATCGTGGAAATGTTTATTATGATAAAGGAAATTATGAAGGAGCAGTAGATGATTACAATAAAGTGTTAGAAATCAATCCAAGAGATAGCCAGGCTTATCTAAATCGTGGAGTTGCTTATCGGAAATTAAAGCAACATGAGAAAGAACAAGAGGACTACAAAAAGGCGTTGGAACTCGATCCAAATTACGTCGGTACAATGCTTAACTTTTCAGAAAGTTACATCATCACAAAAAATTATGAGAGTGCGCATGCAATCGCAGAAAAGGCATTGAATATCGTAGAAGGAAGCGAAGACATTATAATGTCTCATTTTTTGATGTTTTGTTCATCGTTGTTTCAGAATAAAAAAGAGGATGCAAAAAGTCAACTGAATAGACTGGTTGATCATCTCGAAAAAATAAAAGATTGGATGCGTGAATGGGATTTTTCGGACATCAAACAAGCAATAGAAAGTAGCGAACTTGATGAAGAACCCAAAACTTTAATGCTTTTACTCATAGAGCTATTGGGGAATAAAATAACGCTGGATGAGTTTAAATCTATTTTTAGTCGTTCAAAAATGTTTAGTTAAGGTTGTTAGCCGTAAGCAGTTGCGAGACGTTCGCAGTTCTACCTGCTTTCTGTCTTTTTATTCGCAGTTCTTTTCTCGGCTCGTAGTTTTTCGAGTTTTTGTTCGTATAGCTTCAGGAATTTTTGGAACGAATCACGGTCTTGTTCTTCTAATTCCGATTCGTAGTCTTGAATCGCTGTTTTGACGATTTCTTCACTTGAAAGTGTTAATTCTGCAAGAGACCTTGCTGCTTTCTCTGTCGCACTTTCAAGACCAAGAGATTTTGCTACTCGCCTTGTCGTATCTTCAAGAATGTTCTTCGCAGATGTTATTCCAACAACTATAAGAGACGCTGCTGCTCGGCTTGTTACGTCTTTAAGACCTTGGTTTGCTGCTGTCTTTCCAACAATTCTAAGAGATTCTGCTACTCGCCCTGTCGCACCTTCAAGACGTTTCTCTGCAGCTCTGACTCCAAATTCGCTAAGACATATTACTGCCCACTTTGTCGCATCTCCAAGCCCTTTTTCCGCTGCGGCTTCTCCAACGTTTCCAAGACATATTGCTGCCAATTTTGTTGCACCATCAAGACGTTTTTCTGCAGCATATCTTCCAATTCCTTCAAGAGACGATACTGCCCGGCTTGTTGCGTCTTTAAGACCTTGTTTTGCAGTTGCTACTCCAACTTCTCCAAGAAACTTTACTGCTTCCCATGTCACATCTTCCAGTTCTTTTCCCGCAGCAGTTTTTCCAACTTCTTCAAGAGACATTACCGCTTGCGTTGTCGCCGGTTCGAGTTCTTTTTCTGCGGTTGATTTCCCAAAATTCGCTAAATTCTTAATAACTTCTACGGTTGAATCTTCGTCCTCTTTGCTTATAGCCAATTTGCTGACTCGCGCTAAATGCTCACAAAAACGCTTTGAAATCTCTTTCTCCTTATCTGAATCGATAACTTTGATCACCTGATCAGTTACTGCTTTTAACCCAACTCTTGTTGTCTCAATGTCATATTTCATGATTGAACCGTGGACTATATCCATGATAGGCTGAATCGGATCTTCTTCCGAGTTTAGAAGTTTATCTTTGGTAATCTCTTTTGCCAATCGGTTTATAATACTGGCGGGATTCAAAAAATTGATAATGCTCTGCAAATACATAATTAGCATTCCAAAAGTAAGAATCCCAAAAGCATACGCAAGGGAAATGTGTCCTTCGAGCGAGATATCTAAATATGTAATTGGGCTTAGATCATCAGCTCCTTTTATCATTTTTAAAACTAGGAGCCCGTAAAATATTGAAATACCATAAAAGACAAAAAGCGCCTGCCAACCATAGCTATACCTAAAAATGGAGATCACTCGTGGCGAATACGCAGAAGCGGTGAGTTGAACCGCAATCAAAGTCAGGGATATGACAATTGCGATGATTGCTGCCTGACTTTGAACCAGTGCACTGAGCATGTATCTCGCACTCGCAACATTGGTATGAACACGATAGAAATTAGCGTGGATAAGAACAACAAATGAAAAAACCAGCAAAATGAAAATGAAAGCAGAAATACGTGTAGTCCACAGATGTCTGAATTTCCAATCACGCACTTTCTCCTTGATGGTTTTCATAAACCCCTTAAAACGCTCTTTTCTATCCTGCATATAAATTCATTAATAAAGTTCTACAATTAATAAATTATATCAGGCGGTTGGGGTATAACATCGGAAGAGCAGCCCGAATTTAATGAGTTTTTTGAGGTGGTTATAACATTAGGAATATTTTGTCTAATATGGCAATTCTTCTACAATAGTGTGATTCTTAACCTCTTTAAGAAATTTACTCTCCGCACATTTTTGGTTATAGATAATAACATCTTCTTTAGCTCTTGTTACTGCAACATAAAACAACCTCCTTTCCTCTTCTTCCTTATCTTTCTTCCTCCCTTTTATGGCAGGTTCAAAAATATCAGGGTTTTCTAATTCACACGGAAATCCATACATGCCTTTATCAACATTAAGGATGAAAACAGCTCTTGCTTGTAATCCTTTACTTCCATGCACGGACATCAAACGAATGTGGTGCATCTTCCTAGAATCTTTTGAAATAGGTACTTTTGTCATAGTTGCATAATCCAGTAAGGGCCCGATCATTTTTGGTCTATTAACAATTCGTGAGAGAATCATAATGTCTTCTGGTTTATATCCTTTTTTTAGATATTCAGAAACGCTCTCCACGCAATGCTCTGCAATCTGACTGTAATACTGTTTGTAATATTCTTTTTGGTGCAGAGACGAATAAACTTTTATTTGTTTGATTTTATCATCATGCGCAGTCGTTTCCTTTTTTAGTTGTGCATCCCCATTATGCCTAATAATCTCTGCTCCGGTATCTACTACTGATTTAATGCTCCTATAATTAATTGTCAAATCTGTTCTGGCAGGGTGGTCGAAATACTCGTCAAACTTAACAAAAAAATCGAGATCAGAACCTGTAAATCCCATGATACTTTGCCAGTCATCACCAACGCAAAAGAGTTTGCAATCGAGATTTTTTCCCATTAGTACTTTGATGAGTTTATATCTTTGCGTGCTAATATCCTGGTATTCATCTACAAGGATATGGTCAAAAACGTTTCTGTACAGGTTTTCCTTTTCTTTTAGTTCTTTTACAGCAAGGTTTATCATATCACAAAAATCAATCTGGTTAGCTGACCTTAACTCGTTTTCATAACGCTTGTAAAGTTTAACAGCAATTTTGGCAAATGCTTCCTGTTTTGGCGACCATCTTTCATCAGACAATCTTCTCTCTATATCTTCTGGTGTCAAACTATACGTTTTAGCAATACGAATAAATCTTGAAATGTTTAAAGGCATTGCTTTTATGGACTCCCTGCATTCTTCCCATACCCTCCTTACCAATTCATCATAAGAAAGAGAGGTAAAAGGGAATTTCTTATCAGGATATTTTCTATCCAATGCTTTTAATATCCTCTTTTCAAGAAGCTGAAGGAAGTTTTTCTCTTTAAATTCCCCCTGAGTTGTTTCAACAAGCACATACTTATCTTGTTCTTGGAATTTCTTTTGCTTTGCTTCCATACCCTTTTTATATTCATTTGTTGGATTTTCGCCTTCAAACCATTCTGGCACCCTTCCTTCCTTATTTAATGCCCAATGCTCAATATAAATATCGTAATCCGGGAAGAAAAAATCCGGTCTTGGAGCATGCTCTCCTTTTTCATCACTACTGTACTTCATCCACTCAGCAGGTTGTTCATAGAGTATTTTTACTTTCTTTCCATCGAGATTGCGGCTTATAAAGAAATTCATTATTGCTCTTTCTGCCTCACTCTTTACTTTTGTGCCATCAAGCGTGGTATAGGTTAGGTTGTGCATATAGCGATAGAATTCCTCTTTTTTCTTAAAATCCTCTTCCTTCTTGATAACTTCATCATCGCTATACAATTTCATATAATTAATAAGGTCATTTTGTAATTCAGAATCTTCTCGTGCTTTCTGAAAGAGAGTTTTAATGAATCTATTACTTTCTTTCTCATAGTTATCCCCTGAAAATTTCAATCTAGGTGCGCCTTTTTTTGAATTTTCGGTAGCAGTTTCAAGAATTTCTTTACCTAACGCGTGAAAAGTCTTAATTTTTACATCAACACCATATCTCTTATTTAATCTCTCTTTTATCTCTCTTGAAGCTTTATTTTGAAATGCCAAAGCAAGTATTCTTTCTGGTTTTATCGTATCCGGCTTTCTCTCTACAAGATATGCAATCCGGGTTATAAGAACCTCTGTCTTTCCAGAACCCGCTCCTGCAACCACTAAATTATGTTTGTCATCAGTGATTATCGCCGTTTTCTGATCAGTATCTAATGGGAATGGTGATTTTTTGAATAGATAATCATAATTCCTTATTCTTCTTTTAATGAACTCAGAATTAAAATTCTGAACTTGCTCTTTAATTGAAACAAAGTGATTATAAGAATCACTAACAAAGGAGTTAAATTCATCCTGAAATTGCTTTTCCCTATATTTTAAGAAAGACAAGTCGCTTAAATACTGATTGAAACTATCAGTTATATTTCCCCTCACTGAATAAATTAGATAGGCATCTTCTTTTTTTATTTGCTCATACGTATTTTCAACCTCTTCCAAAGCTTTCTTAATGTCTCTCTTAACGTTATCTACTGTCTTTTCCTTAGAAGAACTCAAATGGTACAGGTTTTTGTTAGCTTTTTTGATAATAAAAATACCAACAATTAATGGAGCTAATAAAAATCCGATAATTTTATAGATTGTTTGAATTTTTATTTTTGCTATTATCTGTTCAAGTTCTCCTACTGTCCTATTTAGTGTCATTTGAATACCTTAATAATTGGCGAAAGTCAAGTTATATTAATGAATCTCCACCATTATAAACTATGACCGGCGGTTGGGGGATAATACCATAAGAGCAGCCCGAATTTGATGATATTTTTGTGGTGGCAATAACGTTAGGGATCAGAAACAGAAAGAAAAAAGCGGAAAAAAGTGGCAAAAATATTAGATTGGGGCACTAAGGCGATAAAACCGCTATTATATACTGTTAAATGCTATATAGCAGATTCATCAAGTACGGATGACCAAATAGATAGAAGAGCGGATTTGGTATCGGATGTTATCGTTCAAATAGGCCCAAAAGCCATTCCAACTCTTATTGAAATTGCACATAATGGTAATGTCAATATTTTTATTAATGACTTAGCCAGGGGGCTAATAAAGAAGATAGGGGATGAATATCAAATTGAACAAATAAATAGTATTCCTGAAGATGATATTTACGATTACGACTTACGAAGATTGTTGAAATTGAAGGTGCTGAGCGATTAATAGAAAATCACAAAAATATAGATAGAAGCTACAACTGAACCGCCCACACCAAAAACGATAAGTTTTTAAGAAGTGAATAAGTGGTATATAAACATACATCAAATACAATATAACCAAAAAAATGTCCAATGATAAGAGAGTTCTTATTATAGTGGCTATAATAGGGGCTGCAGGGGCAATAATTGCAGCCTACATAGGCATAATCCCCCATTTAACGCAAGAACCTCAGCTTGTTACAATTCAAGGCAAAGTTACGGACGAAAATAAAATGCCTGTTGTTGGTGTAACGGTAGGTATAGATGGTCTAAGCGATATAACAGGAGATGATGGTAAATACTGCATACGTGATGTTCCCACTGGCGTTAAAGCTATAAGCGTGGAGAAGGATAGAAAAGAGGTTTATAAAAGTGCATTTAAATTAGAAGAAGGCAAGGAAATAAGGACCTTTGATATTCCTTTAACTTTACAAACTCATACTGCAACACCAACGGTCACAGAAACCGCTGCAACGATTCCTTCTCAAACTCCACCAATAATGACACTAACACCCGCTCTAACACCAACCCCTGCGGCAACCAAAACGGTCACAGAACTTCCTGCATCGACGCCAACTCCCGCTTCGCCAACAATGACACCAACACCAACTCAAGCACCAAAAGAGCAGGATACTAATGGCACTGATTTATGGCATATTGATCAAGAAGGTCTTCACGGTGTGTGGGACTGATTAAGAGGGTTTTGCAGATATCTGGGACACCGATGGCTATTGCCACTACTTAGGATATAGATAATGACTGTATTCCTGTTACATGGTTATGAGATTTAAGTCATATATGCCTAATTGTTTTCGATTGACCTCTATAACCGTTGTTCCCTTCTTCAGCGCGATAATAGACAATTCACGAGCCGGCAAAACCACGGCTGAAGTTCCTATAACCAGGAAAAGCTCAGCACTAGCACTTGCAGTCAGAGCTGTAGTTATAGCAGCATTTAATGTAGCAGAGTCTAAAGCTTCGCCAAATTGAACTACATGTGGACGTAGTGCTGTGCCGCAGCTATGATAAGGCGGTAAACATGCGAGTGGCGTCTGCGGTAAGTCAACTATCGCACCATCACGCGGGCATCTACCGCCCCACATATTGCCATGAAGTTCGAGAACCTGCTTGCTACCTGCACGAGTGTGAAGTCCGTCAACATTCTGCGTTATCAACCAGAAATAGTCGAAATACGATCCAATCTCTACAAGCGTCAAATAAGCAGCATTTGGTTCGCAACGGCTAACAAGTGCTCTTCGCCATTCGTAATATTCCCATATCTCTTTTGTGTTCCAGGGCGGACATGCGTTACGAGCTAACTCTCGTGTCTTTTCGTCTTCCCACATCGAACCATAGCCTCTAAAAATTGGCACGCCGCTCTCGGCCGGATATACCAGCGCCCGTAAGAACTGCGACGTGCAATCCACGTCTGGGAACTAAATGTAGCTCGTTAATAAGTCCCATTGCTTTTCCCATATCCTTTTCATTCACAAAAGATTGGCGGCAAAACGAAAAATGGTTTTTATAGTACTGATGCGATTTACAAATTATATATGAACCCCGAACAAGCCAAAGCACATGTAAAATCACAAATAAACGTGATTGAAACCGTGTACGGAATACGGATTACCAATTTAGAAGAGGTAATCGAGGCGATAATCGAGAAAACTCGGAATGCAGATAAGATATTAACAATTTGCACCGCTTTGAACTCGTGGGTAGCAATGAACGCTCCGCCTACGGGCGTAGTTGAGATACCGCTGGAACTTGTAAACGAATTAACGGAGCGGATATTGTAGTCACGCACGCGCGGCAGAAAATTTTATTCAAATAACTATTCTAAATGAAAGAGGGTTTGGAAAAATGCCGACGATAGCGGAAAAGATACTGAATGGAAAAGCAGGTGAGATCGTGGAACGCGAAGTAGATTACATAATGGTAAACGATGTGACCGGTGTACCGGCTTTTGAAGTGCTCGATGAGTTGGTGCCTGAAGGCGGGCTGAAGAAGGAGAAGGTGGTAGTAGTGCAGGACCATTATGTGCCGAACAAGGATGTAGCTTCTGCGGAACAGGCGAAAGCATTGCGGAACTATGCACGAAGATACGGGATTGCGCACTATTATGAGATAGGAAAAGGCGGGGTATGCCATCAGGTAATGATAGAGGACGGCTTTGCGGCACCGGGAAGGTTGATAATAGGTGCGGATTCGCATACATGCTCTTATGGCGCTTTAGGTGCTTTTTCCACTGGTGTCGGTTCTACGGAGGCGGCAGCGGCAATGGCTACCGGGCGATTGTGGTTCAAGGTTCCTGTGACGCAGAAGTTTGTGATTGACGGTAAGCGGAACAGATACGTAATGGGTAAGGACATAATCCTGCATATCATCGGCGACATAAGCGTTTCCGGCTCGCTATACAAATCACAGGAGTTTTATGGCACTACGATAAAGGATTTGAATCTCGCGGATAGGATAACCATCTCGAACATGGCGATAGAAGCAGGTGCCAAGGCGGGAATCATACCGCCAGACGAGAAGGTCTTCGAGTACTTGCGTGGTCGTGTGCGCGGTGAGTATAAAGCGGTTTATGCCGATACCGATTGCGAATACGAAGAAGTATTCGAGTACGATGCTGCGGAGATTGTTCCAACGGTTGCCAAACCGTTCACGCCGGATAATACCGTGCCGGCAAGCGAACTGGACGTTACTATTGACCAGGCGTATTTAGGGTCATGCACAAACGGTAGAATCGAGGATTTACGAGTAGCTGCGGCGATATTGAAAGGTAAAAAGGTGAATACCGATGTGCGGATGGTTGTGGTACCAGCAAGTGATAAAGTATTCAAGCAGGCGATAGAGGAGGGGCTAATCCGAATATTCCTCGATGCTGATGCTTTTGTTTGTGGTGCCACCTGCGGTGCGTGCTTAGGTGGATATATGGGCGTGCTCGCCAGTGGAGAACGATGCGTAAGCACAACGAACCGAAACTTTATTGGTAGGATGGGGCACAAGGATTCTGAGGTTTATTTGGCGAATCCGGCGGTGGTTGCCGCTTCGGCTATTACCGGACGGATAACTGATCCGACGGGGTTGTGAAAGCCCCAACCTTGCCACCATCGGAATAAATTTTGAGGCATCCCATTTGCACCTTTTTAAAGCATTCCATATTTCTTATGTGCCTCTTCAATCGTCATAATATCCAATACCTTAACGGTCTTTTCCTCCTCGTAAATTCGGTAGAATATCGTATAACTTCGACTTACGTGCATCCGTCCGGAAGAGGTCGTAATTGGGAAGTTGCAACTTCTTCTTGTCTGCTCTTCCTGGATGCGGATTGTCTTTCAGCATTTCAAGCTTTTTCTTAACCAACCTCCTGCTCTTTTCGGTAAGCGAATCCACGTATTTTTGAGCATCTCGGTTTATAAGAACGCTGTACATCCTAAATCTCCACGAATTCTGCCGTTTCTTCAATTCTTTCCATATCTTTGAGAAGCCTGAGCTTTTTCTCCCCTTCTATCATCTTCTCGATTAGTTCATTAAAAGTTTGTCCCTGCTCTTTCAATCTACTTAATTCTTCCAAAATTTCTGGTGATACAGGTATTCTCTTTGTGGCAGCCATGTTATAATATTATAATTTTTCGCAATATAAAAATACATTTTTGGATGGTATCTGTAAAGATACCGAGAGTAAATCCAGATGAGATGTAAAAATAAAAAAGGAAATGTAGAGATTTTAGTATCTCTACTATCATTTTCATTGTTCGTAATCGCTTTTCTATTCCACTTCTCCTACAATTAGATAGGCTATTTGTAGTTGTATAGCGAGATTAAAAACCACGAGATTTCACAAGATTAAGACAAGAATTAGGGGTTAATAATGATAAAGTAGTTGATAAAACACTAAAATTTGGCTCCTATTATTATTCTCTCGTGAAAATCTGTGGAATCTTGTGGTTAGCTAAACAAATACTATACTTTTTATCTAAATAGAAGCTAATATGTCTATCTTGTCTTCAAAATAGGGGGATAATAAATGAACTCCATCCAACGAATAGCAAAGAACACCGCGGCATTGTTCGCCGCTCAGGTTGTCGTTGCAATAATATCGCTTGCATTATCCATCTTTATCGCTCAGAAGTTGGGAGATGTCGTTTTCGGTAAATACTTGTTTGCTCTTGCGTTCACCACGATTTTTGCTATGGTTTTGGATATGATACGCTGCGGATTCGAGAAGTTGCGAATGATATTTCAACACGCACAAAAAGTTTATTATGCAGCGGACAAAATTATGTTAGAGAGGAAAGATAAAAATGATGCAGAGGGAATATATCATAGAAATGATAAACTCACTGCCGGATGATAGCCTAAAAGAGGTTACGGACTTCATCGAGTTTTTGGGGACGAAAATAAAGAGGGTAGCTATTTCGTTCACTGACTTAACCTCCTTTGCTCTGCTGCAAGAATTGGTGATAAATAAGGCGTTTACAGGCGATGCTCAATTTGAGTCGGTTAATTTAGGATTTGAGATCATATCGAAATAGGGATGATGGAGAAAAACATGAACAACAAAACCGTTTGCGTTCTCGGCTTAGGCTACGTAGGCTTGCCATTAGCGAAAGCATTCTCAAAGCATATCGGCGTAATCGGGTTCGACATAGACGAAGCGAAGATAAAAGACCTGAATCACGGTAACCGTGAAGAGCACGTAAAATTTACGGCCAATCCGTCAGAGCTAAAACACGCGGATTTCGTATTGATTTGCGTGCCAACGCCGGTAGCTAAGTCCAAGGAGCCAGACTTGAAATATGTAAAGTCCGCTGTCGAGATTGTTGGCCGGAATTTGAAGAAAGGTGCCATTGTAGTCTTAGAATCTACCGTTTATCCGGGCGTTACAGAAGAGCTAGTAGCGCCTATTTTAGAGCACGAATCGGGCTTAAAATGTGGCGTGGATTTCAAAATTGGCTATTCGCCAGAAAGGATAAATCCAGGTGATGAAGCACATGCTTTAGAAAAGATAACAAAAATAGTCGCAGGAATGGACGAAGCGACAACAGAAATATTAGCTGAACTTTACGGCTTGATAACTACGGTATACAAGGCGAAAGACATAAAAACCGCGGAAGCTGCTAAGGTTATTGAGAACATCCAGCGAGATTTGAACATTGCATTGATGAATGAACTTACGCTTATATTTCATAAAATGGGTCTGGATACAAAATCAGTTTTAGAAGCTGCGGGCACGAAATGGAATTTTCATCGGTATTCTCCGGGGTTAGTTGGCGGGCACTGCATACCTGTTGATCCTTATTATCTGGTCTATAAAGCAAAAGAACTGGGTTATCATCCTCAGGTGATCTTAGCAGGTAGAGCGATAAACGATTATATGCCGAAGCACGTTGCTGAGATGGCGATAAAAGGGTTGAATGAAGTAGGTAAAGTGATCAAAGGCTCGAAAGTGTTGATTATGGGTTTGACTTATAAGGAAAACGTGTCGGATACTAGGGAGTCCCCTGTGAAGGAGATGGTGAAGGAGCTAAAAGAGTTTGGAATTGATGTTTATGGATATGATCCTTTGCTAAGCAAAGAGGAGATAAAGAATTTTGGCGTAAAGACGTTGGATTTTTCTTTTAGCACAGGTTTTCTTTTTCCTAAAAAGAAAAAGTGTGTGAAGATGGATTGTGTGATTATGGCTGTAGCTCATAACGAGTTCAAAAAAATGGAGTTGGGTGATTTAGCGAGGAGGATGAATGATGAACCGGTGCTGATTGACGTAAAAGGTATGTTTAATGAAAATGATGTGAAAGATTTTTATTACAGGAAACTGTAAACAGAATTTAGAACGGTATAGAAGACATAGGAAAAGAGGAGATTTGCATTGAGTCAGCTCAGAGGGATAAAAGGGAAAGAAGCGGTAAAAGCTTTTGTAAAAGCGGGCGGTATTGAAAGAAAAGGTAAAGGCGACCACATCAATGTTAAGATGCCAAATGGCCAAATTGTTACTATACCCAGCTCAAAGGAGCTTAAAATTGGTCTGCTTAAGGCGGCGCTAAAGAAAGCAGGCTTGGCCGAGGAGGATTTCCTGCGTTTGCTTAAATAGGAGGTGAGAAAATGGAATATACAATATTGATTTATCATGCGGAAGAAAGGGGTTTTTGGGCTGAAGTCCCTACCCTGCCCGGTTGCTATTCTCAGGGGGAGACGATTGAAGAGACGATGGGGAACATAAAGGAGGCAATTGAAGCGCATCTTTTGGCTTTAACAGATGAGCAGAAAGAGATGCCGACCGAAGAAGAGTTTGTCATTGGCCGGGTAAAGGTAGAGGTAACTGCTGTTGGATGAGCTCAATCAGGGTAGGAATGTGTGTATGCTGAGACAGCGATAAAAAGAGCTTATTCTTAGCGTTTTAATGAAAAGAGAAAGATATGATTAAGGAGCTAAAGGAGTTTGGCGTTGATGTAGAAGGGCGTGATCCTTTGCTTAGAAGAGATATATAGAGGTATTCGGCGTGAAGGCGTTGGATTTTTCTTTTAGCACAGGTTTTCTTTTTTCTAAAAAGAAAAAGTGTGTGAAGGTGGATTGTGTTATTGCAGCGATGACGCATGACGAGTTCGAGAAGATGATGAACGAGAGAACTGTGTTGGTTGATGTTCAGGGAATGTTTGATGAGAAAGAGGCGAAGGGAGACGGGTTTTATTATAGGAGAGTATGATAAAATATAGGAGAGGAGAAAAGGATGTCTAGAATTAGCTTGGAGATTAATGTTTTTAAGGAAAGGGATGTTTACGTAGCGCTTTGCCCTGAGCTTAACGTTTCAAGTTTTGGGGATGAGATTGAGAGTGCAAAGGAATCGCTAAGAGAGGCACTGGAAGCTTTCTTAGAGGAGTGTGAAGCAATGGGCACACTACAAGAGGTTTTAGAGGATGCGGGGTTTGTAAAAGAGAAAGAGAGCTGGATACTTGAAGAGCCAGTTATAAAAGAGAAGATAGCCTTATCTTGTTGAGTCATAATGAGGAGAAAGATTACATCGATCCCGTACACCCTTCTTATAAAGATTTTTGAGGCAGATGGCTTTTCCATTGTAAGAAGGAAAGGCGACCACATAATAATGACAAAGCGGGGGATTAAGCGTCCACTGGTGATAAAAAGCAGTCCAAAACGTGTGCCTGTAACACATATCCGTACAAATATGAGAACGGCAGGAATGAGCAGGGAACGCTATTTCCAACTTTTAGAAAAGGTAAAATGATGGAATTTGGTGTTGATGTTTAGGGGTATGATCCTTTATTAAGCAAGGAAGAAATTGAAGGGTTTGATGCGAAGGCGTTGGATTTTTCTTTCAGCACAGGGTCTTTCTTTAGAAAGAAAGTATTGAAGAAGCAAAGGAGAAAGGGTTTTATTACAGCAGATTATAAAGAAGCAAAATATGAAGTTCAAAGATATATATTTGGCAGGGAGATAAGACTGTCCCGTGAGGTATGGGATTATATTTTGAAAACACATCCAGAGCTAAAAGGAAAATTAGATAGGCTAAAAGAGACTTTAATAAATCCTGAAATAATCAAACAGAGTGTATATGCTTCAAATGTATTATTGTTCTACAAATTTTATGAAAAACTGTATGGGGACCGTATATATGTGTAGCGATTAAAATATTAGAGGGTGATTGCTTTATTAGCACGTCATACATAACCGATAGAGTCAAGAGAGGAGAAATAGTATGGAAAAAAGGTTGAAGATGTTTTTTGATAAAGAAGGAGATGTACTGGACATCTCGATAGGGGACCCAAGAGAGGCAATATCTAAAGAGGTTGGCGATGACCTCTTGATTAGAGTGGCCCCGAAGACGAGCGAGGTTTTGGGTATCACGATATTGAACTTTGAAAAGCGATTCGAGCAAACAAAGACAGAAATATTTTCGATAACTGCTGTACTCGCACAATTAGAGGCTGCAGTTTGAAAATAAGCCAAGTCAGTATTCGTTGATGTAAAAGGGAGATGTTTAATGAGGAAGAACCAAAGACAAAAGACTTTTTGTATGATACGCTTTGATTTCTGAAGATGAAATGAACACCGTCCAACGAATAGCAAAGAACACCGCGGCATTGTTCGCGACTCAGGTTGTTGTTTCCATATTATCACTCATATTATCCATCTTCATCGCCCGGAATTTGGGCGATGTTGTATTCGGTAAATACTCATTTGCTCTTGCGTTCACGGCAATCTTTGCGGTGTTTTCAGATTTGGGCTATAACACGCTGCTGATTAGAGAAGTCGCAAGGGATAAGTCGCAAGCAAGTAAATACCGTATAATATCTTGTACATACGTGCATTGTTGTCTATCCTGATTTTTGCTTTTAAAAGGCTTTATATGGGAGAATAGTATAGTTACGAATATATATATAGAAGAAATGAAAGCCATTGAATATAGTGCAACGGTTTTGCCTGATGGACACTTATCGTTACTTGA
The DNA here is from genome assembly GCA_029241965.1 of Candidatus Methanophagales archaeon. GTDB lineage: Archaea > Halobacteriota > Syntropharchaeia > Alkanophagales > Methanospirareceae > QENJ01. The sequence continues at coordinate 243 of JAPWVK010000076.1, read as the reverse complement.
ATAGATTAAAGAGAAAATGAGATTGACAGCTAACAGTAGAGTAAAAGTTGTTCCACAATCAAGAACCAAAGTTTTTGTATGAGACGCTTTAATCTGAAGATGAAATGAACACAATCAAAACAATCGCGAAAAACACCGGCGTATTAGCCATATCACAAGTTATAACCACGATATTAGGCTTTTTCTTATTAATCTATATCGCAAGATACCTCGGCGAAGTAGGATACGGTAAATACTGTTTTG
>JAPWVK010000075.1 GCA_029241965.1 Candidatus Methanophagales archaeon | reverse complement strand
TCGCTGGAAGGGGGTTTGCTGCTGTTCTTGCTGTTTTTGTTCAAACGATCCTGCTGTGCCTGCAATTCCTGAATGAGCCGCTCAAATAGTTGAATGATTGCCTCTTCTCCTTGCCTGTAGGCTGCACGAATTTCATCACGGGTAGGTATATTCATCGCATAGTCCCTCCATCAATCGAAAGGTTTTATTTACAACCATTGGGATGGATAATATAAAGTCTTATCTGCAATAAATTCGTAGTGGGTGAGTAGTTACCTTTTTACAACACGATACTGTGTGCTAATATACACACCCTGCAAGTAAAAAACCAGGCGTCATTTCTGTCGCCATAAAATCATCATCGAAGACCGCCTCTACTGGCTTTATCTCTTCTGCCACTATTTGCACGCCAACCACGATTTTATCTCTTATCTTCTTCTGCGTTCGGTCCTGTATCCTGAGTCCATCTGATTCGTGAACTAACTCGTCTATTGATAGCAATATGCTCAGCACTAAGCGTTCCGCAGTGTGTAATCTTTCAGAAGACCAGGTCGGTACAAGACCATATTTATCCACACTTTTTTCTGCCACTATCGCGAGATCCACCACGATATTGCCGTTTACCGCTTGCTGCGTTACCTCTTCTATCTTAATTCCCGCTGATTCCCGCACTAATTCGTCTATTGATAGTAGTATATCCAGCATAAATCGCTCCGAGTCCATAGTGCAGCCATAAGTCCCGTCTCTGACAGGACCAATAATTCCCGCTACATCTTCTACCTCTACTTTCAGGTTTACCATATTTTCATATTCCATTTTTTTCATCCACCTTCTTGTTTTTTGCAATAGTTTGGTAAAGCTATATAGTTAAAAACTACTAAAGAACTTTTCGTTTTGATAAAGTTTTTTATCGAATATGTGCAACTTTTTTTAGTGTTATATTAAAAAAAAATTGTGATGCCGTGGAAAAGTGTGTGTGGGAAAGGCGGAGAGTTGTTGCAAAAGCACAACATCATGTGGATTTCGGTGTGCTTGTGACACTTACTGCGCGTATTAAACGCCATTACAGCAAATGTCGTCATCAACTATCGTTTGACAATTAAAATTCTGCCGGGATCAGAATTGCTGTGACATGCAGTAAAAAAGAAGTATCAAAAAAAACATTGTATAGTCCGGCTATAGGATATCTCTTCTCGACAGAGCGAAATTTCAAAATCTTGCTTTAAGCAATTGTTACGATGCAATAGCCTTTGCCATTTATTCAAATCCAAGATTCTCTGGTATGACTGCACGTATTGCTCTTATCCTATCAAAATGGTCAACATTCCTCGTCACAATCTCAGCGATTCCAATAGACAAACTGCAATCAAGCAATCGTTCAGTTCAATCACCAACCCACTTCTGACAAGTTCTGGATTTTCTCAAATCTTTGACGAACTCTTTACTATCCACCTCGTACCCCCACGCGCCTTCAGCAGATTCTACAACCCTTGGTCTAATTATCCGTACAAATACATTCTTCTCCGATGTCTCAATACCCTTTTCGAGTTCTAAATGCATACTATCCATGACTTTTGCCTTAATTAGGGTCATCTCTATCACTTTATATATATTGTTCATAAAAAAACCGTAATTGTTTAGCTAACCACAAGATTTTACAGATTTCCACGAGAATAGAAGGATAGTAACCAGATTTTAGTATACCACAGACCACATTATCCCACATTAATCCCTATTTCTTGTGTTAATCTTGTGGAATCTCGTGGTTTTAAAAAATCGCTATACAAATACAAAAAACCTTTCTTTCTCGTAACTATACAACTACTTTTTCCGTATCAACTTCCCTCAATCTTCTCTATCTTGAATTCTATAGTGAAAGTTGCGCCCTTATCACCGATGACCTTCAGGTTACCAAGTAACTGATCTTCCACCAGAATTTTTACCAAACGCAGACCAAGTGTTTTAGTTGTATCAATATCGAATCCCTCTGGTAATCCAACACCATCATCGCTGATAGTCAGACTAACCCCTCCTTCTTCTGATGCACTGAGACTAACTTCAATCTTACCTTCTTTTCTGTTTACAAAGGCATGTTTAAATGCGTTTGATAGCAGTTCATTCACAACTAATCCGAGAGGCACTGCGATAGATATAGGAAGTGGACGATCAACTGCATGAACGACCGGAGTGATTTTCGTATCCGGAACCGGATAACCCTGGACCAATTGCCGTAGCAATCCATCCACAAATCCCTTCATATTTATCTGTGATAAGTTTTTGCTTTCATATAATTTAGTATGAATAAGAGCCATTGTATTTATCCGGTCTCTTGATTCCAAGAGTACATCAATCGTATTTTTGTCTTTGGCTGCTCGTGCTTGCATATTAAGCAGGCTCGATATGACCTGAAGATTGTTCTTTACTCGATGATGTATCTCTCGCAGCAGCACCTCTTTTTCTTTCAGAGATGCTTTTATCTGGTCTTCCGCCTGCTTGCGTGCCTCTTCCATCTCCATGTTGTGGAGACCCAACGCGATATCTCCAGCCACCTCCTTCAAGAGTTTCTTCTCTTCTTCGTCAACTACGACATCATGTGCAAGTAATACAGCAAGCAGCCCGAAAAGCAGGTTAGCGTGCTCGACACGAATGATCACAGCTTCCTTGCCGACACATGCGTCTTTGAAGAAGCAAACCCTACACTCTCGGGATTTGTCCAGGACTACAAGACGGTCTTTCTGAACGAGCGCGTTTTTTATGCAGGGAGGATGATCGCCACCCATCACATGTTCGCAGAAACGAGCGACTTCTTCACTGGAACCGGAACCCTTAACCATGGCAAAGGTTTCGCCATTGCTCAGGAATCCGAGCCATGCCGCATCGTAGCCTCGTGCCTCTATCAAGGCATCGCAGGCTTTCTGGAGCAGAACGTCCCTGTCTTTCTCCACTAAGATCAACTGATTGACGTCTCTGATGGCTTTGAGGACGCTGTTTAGGTGCTCGATGCGCTCTTCCGCACGCTTTCGCTCGCTGATTTCCCGCTTCAGTTCTTCATTTGTTTTCGTCACTTCTGCGGTACGCTTCCTGACCCGCTCTTCCAGTTCCACATTCAGTTCTCGAAGTGCTTTCTCCGCTCGTTTGCGAGCTCCCTCCAGTTCCATATCGCGCAGGGCGAAAGCGATGTCACCAGCCACTTCATTAAACAGCGATTGCTCATCTGCATCGGTAACCATCTCGGCTGGGCTGGAAACCGATAGTATGCCATAAATCCTATCGCGGTATTCTAAGCGAACAGCCATGCCCGCCCTACCGGAGTAGATGCCCCACAGGGGGCAATCAGCGCAGTCGGCAGCGACATCCTCGACTACCATGACGCCGGGTTGCTCAAGCGCGTTCTGTCCGCAGCGCGTAAACTCGCCGCGCTTCATCATTTCGATGCCTGGAGCGAAACTTTCCCCCAGTCCCATCTCGGCAGCGGTTATGAACACGCTGTTTTCGTCCACGAGGGCAATCCATGCGCTGTGGTATCCCCGGGTCTCGATGAGGTTCTCGCACGCCTTCTGAATCAGGCGGTCACGGTCTTTTTCCCTGGCGATGAGTTGGTTGACGTTTCGTATTGAGCGCAGGATAGCGTTGAGATGCGCGGTCTTCTCCTGCGACTTCGCAATCCTCTCACTCAACGCAGCAACCACAAAGGCGATAACTATAAACATAAGAGCTCGTAAATAATCATTGGCTGTCACCACTTCCGCTCTAACAAAAATGTGGCTAAAAATCACCAATACCGCTAAAAAAATCGCCACCGCTAAACCTTTTCTTCCCCACCACAAAGCCGCTAAGATAATTGGAATGTAAAAGAAATGTGTAAAAACAGTGCCTGTTTCAAGTATCGCATGGAAATAATAAGTGAGAACGCAAGCACCGGCTAAAAGGATAGCCATTACCAGAATTTTGTGTTTTTCTTTTTGTTCAACCATTATAGCCCCCCCCTCCTCTGCTTGATGATTTTTTTGTTATATAGCGCAAACGTATACAAATAATTTATGATTTACCATTTCCAGATCTTCGGCTACGATGGCTTCGTCTTCCACGATTAATATTCTAATTTTTTTCGTATCAACTTCCCTCAATCTTCTCTGTCTCGAATTCTATATTGAAAGTAGTCCCTTCTTTACTGATGACCTCCAACTTACCCTGTAACTGGTCTTCCGCCAGAATCTTTACCAGACGCAGACCAAGTGTTTTGCTTTTATTGATATCGAATCCCTTGGGTAGTCCAACACCATCATCACTGATGGCCAAACTAACCCCTCCTTCTTCTGATGCCCCGAAACTAACCTCAATCTTACCTTCTTTTCTGTTTACAAAGGCATGTTTAAATGCGTTTGATAGCAGTTCATTCACAATTAGTCCGACAGGCACCGCAACCGATATTGGGAATGGATAACCATCCACCTGAACAATCTGGGTGATTTTCGTATCTTGAACTGGATAACTCTGGACCAATTGCCTTAACATGTTATCCACAAACCCCTTCATATTTATCGCTGATAAGTTCCCGCTTTCATATAATTGGCTATGGATGAGAGCCATAGTATTTATCATGTTTCTGGATTCCGAGAGTATATCAATTGTGTCTTTATCTTTGGCAGCTCGTGCTTGCATGTTGAGTAGACTCGATACGACCTGAAGATTGTTCTTTACTCGATGATGTATCTCTCGCAGTAACACCTCCTTTTCCTTCAGAGATGCTTCTATCTGGTCTTCTGCACGCTTGCGTGCCTCCTCCACCTCCATGTCGTAGAGACCAAACGCGATATCTCCAGCCACCTCTTCCAAAATGCCCTTCTCCTCCTCGTCAATTGTGACATCGGGTGCAAGCAATACCGCAAGCAGCCCGAAAAGCTTTCCGGCATGTTCGACACGAATGATCGCAGCTTCTTTGCCGACATCAGCGTCTTTGAAGAAACAATCACCGCATTCTCGGGTTTTGTCCAGAACTACAAAACTGTCGTTTTGTGCGAGCGCGTTTTTTATGCACGGCGGATGATCACCACCCAGCACATGTTCACAGAAACGAGCGACATCGTCACTGAAGCCGGAACCCTTGACGGTGGCAAAGGTTTCACCATTGCTCAGGAATCCGAGCCATGCAGCATCGTAGCCCCGTGCTTCTGTCAGAGTATTGCATACTTTCTGTAACAGAGTGTCACGGTCCTTCTCCATCACAATCAACTGATTTACACCCCTGATGGCTTTGAGGACGCTGTTCAGATGCTTGATGTGCGTTTCCGTCTTCTTCCGCTCGATAGCATAGCGTATGGTACGTACCAGTAACTCGCTATCCAGCTTGTTCTTAGGCAGATAGTCCTGTGCACCCTCCTGCACTGCCTTAATGGCAAGTTCGGCATCGTCAAGGCCTGTAAACATCATGATTGGCACATCTGGTGCTTGCGCGTGTACAGTGATGAAGGTGTCCAAACCCGAACTGTCAGGCAGTCCGAGATCTAACAGAACCACGTCAATATCTCCTGCGGCAAGGCGCTCCAGACCTGTTGAGAGGCAGTCGGCAGATTCCGGCTCGAACATAGAGCCGTCTACTTCAGACAGCATCTCCTGTATCAGGCGAGCGTCTCCTGGATTATCCTCAATCAGCAGAACTTTGAGTCCTGTCATAATCTTCATGCCCTTATTCCATCTAATGGGAGCTTCACAATAGTAAACCAGAAATTCTCGATAGACCTCACTACCGCGATGAACTAGTCCAGGTCAACAGGTTTGGTAATATAGCAGTTCGCATGCTGGTCGTAGGCTTTAAAGATGTCCTCTTCTGCCTTTGAGGTAGTCAGAACCACCACAGGGATACGTCTCAGGTCTTCATCCGCTTTGATCTCTGCGAGCACCTCACGACCGTCTTTCTTCGGCAGGTTCAAATCGAGCAGGATAAGGTCTGGTCGAGACGCATTGGCATATTTTCCTTCCCTGCGCAGGAACGCCACAGCCTCTACTCCATCTTCTACCACTTGCATGTTGTTGCGCACCTTGCCGTCTGTGAGGGCTTCTTGCGTCAGACGCACGTCGCCGGGGTTATCTTCCACTAACAGAATCTCTATCGGCTTAACCAACATTTTTCTCTCCCAATTGAAAAATAACGGTTAAAAATGAATAGTCTTTCTGCTATATATAGATTACTGTTCATTTTCTCCGTTTTGGCGTATGCCTAGTAGAATTTTGGTATTTACTTACTGCCGAGATCATGGAGAGCGCTGAGGCAAGATAAATGTTTATCTTGACACTCTGTGTTCTCTGCGGGCTCCGCGGTTAACAAGTGTTAATAAGGCATTTTCATGCCCAAGGTTGTGTGTAATCCTGTAGTTATGAGGAAGGTGCCTACCAGAAGAACCAACTTTCCGTATATACCACATAAAGAAACAGCAGCAGATTCGCCATCGCATGCGCCTGCACACACGCGAATATGTCTTTTCTCTTGTACAGTAGCAGATTCAGGATTATCCCCGTCAATAATCCAGGCAGCCAGCGGAAGTGCGCAATGCCGAAGAACAACGCTACCACTGCGAAAGAAGCAAACGTGTATGCCCCTATGGGCACATCAGCCCATCTTTCTGGGTCTATTATGTATCGCAATAAGAACGACCTGTTGAATAACTCCTCGATAAATACGGCAACCAGTACGCTGCCTATAAGTCGCAAGCTCAGCATGACGATTAGCATATCAGGACCAAAAATGGTCGGGTCGAAGTGGCTGGATGCTGTAGAAAACATTGGATAGTGCCCTTCCAAGCCCACCCACAATACAAAGATAAGCATCCCGACAAGCAACGCCATCACATCGAGTTTTCGCACTGCAAGCTCGGTATATAAGCTTCTGTATCGCAATAGTATGCCGCCCACTATCACGGTTCTCAGTCCGTATGCCACAAAGAGATGGTACTCTTCATAGCCAACAAGCAACCCGGGCACGAGCTCACCGATGACAAGGTAAATTACAAAGGGGAACACGTATTTCCAGGCACCATCTAAGTTCCAAATCGTCTCGAAATAATGTGTATGATTACGCTGCACGAAATAGTATAACGGCACAATCGAAAAAATCGCAGCGGCTCCGACAGCCCAGCTCACGAACGAGCATAGATAAACAAGCAAGAGACATGCTATTACCGCCACCGAGAGTGTATTCAGACGACCTTCGAGTGTCATTGTATTAATATAAGTGTGTACGGTAAAACTATTTTTGTGCTTGTTTACCGCTAAGATCACGGATAGTGTCGAGATGAAATAACAGTTAAAGTATATTATTTCTTTGGTAAAGCGTTCTTTTTGAAAAACTTGCGTTTTATCGCCCTTTCAATTTATAACCCTTCTCGGCTTTAACTACAAGACCGGCGAACCTGAGCCAGTTTAAAAATTTCTTTGCATAGGTCTTCTTCGTTATCGCAGACCATTCTTTCTCATACACCGATTCTAAGACATCCCCCACCGTCACCATAGTTATTTTATCCTCTGGTAACTTATCTATCATCCTTTTATAACCCGAATTCACTAAATATTCAGTAAATTTCCTTTTGCGAAGCACATCGCTATACCGCGCCATCTCATTCCCTACTTCGGTTAATTCATAAAAACCTCTACGCGGGTGTCTAACAAATCCAAATGCACAACAGCATGTAAGTTCCTGACTCAGCCGTCTTTCCTTAGTTCCCAATTCCTGCGATAACGCATGAATATCAACGCCCGATGAGAACAGTACATCCATAATCCTAAACATCTTATCTGCGCTGAGATAAGGAACCGGTATATCTCCCTCTTCCTCTTCGAGCTTTTCCGACCTTAAGACTCCCCTTTTATAATATCCGGAACCCACGAAATCGAGGACGCTTGCAATAGCCGCCCCATAAGTCTTTAAGGTCAGCGGGTTCTTCCAGTTTTTATCATACTGTGTGGCTATCTGGTTGCCTATATCGTATATCATAAGTTTTCCCTCTTGCTGGAGCTTCTGTTTAATCACCTGGAAATATTCGATATTCGCCACCTGGTCTTGTAGCACCTTTTTTGCCTCTTCCTCCTGATCCCGTATCAGTGTATTATATTTTGCCCCCGCATCAGTAAGTCTATATTTCCTTTTACCTACAACCAAATCAAGCGATTTCTGTGTTGCTATTAGATTATTAATAGTTGTTGTACTTGCACCCATCACTTTTGCTAAGTCCAGTGTTGAGAACTCGTCCACTTCTGAAACGTACGGCAACGGTATTTCCCGCACGAGTTCGTTCATTTTACCGATACGCAAGTAGGGAAAATATCCCTCATTTACTCTATTCATACTTTCACCCCTCCTTTCTTATTTAAGACACGCAACTTCCCGCTCCTTCACCAATACTTTTATTATCTCTTCATAAACTACTTTTAAGTTCTCCTTCTTAACCTTTCCCAAAAGCTTAGTTATCACTAACTCCGGGGTGCTCGACCCGATATGGTTGAACATCGGTTGCCTATCTACAATAATGTTTCCGGAAGCATCTAAACCTTCCGATTCTATTCCGTCTATTCTCACCTTCTCCACACTTATATGCGGCAGTATCTCGTGAATCAAATGCGTTATCACCACGGCTAACGTATCTTTCGGGAGGTTATTCAGTATAGACGCCATTATACGTCCCATAGCGCCGGGTTCGGTAAGCGCCTCTAGCTCGTCTATCAAAACCACTTTTCCCCCCTCTCGCATGAATATTCGGCTCAACGCTCGCATTGAATATTCAAAAGACCCCGTCTTCCTTATCATCTTCCGGCGATATAAATACAAAGGCAGTAGCGGTATTTCCGCTCTCTCCGCAGGCACTGGCAGACCCAGCTCCGTGAGTATAATCGAGCTTGCAAGCGTTATTAGCAAACATGTTTTACCGCCGCTATTCGCACCCGTAAGAATGGATACCGGATGCTGTGTAGCGCCAAAGATGCCTAAATTCGCTTCGCCTATGGAATACGATACCGGTACTACCTTCTCCCCACCTTTTCGCTCTTCGTCAACTAAAAATATATGCCTGCCCACAGTCACGCCCAAGCCTTTCTCTTTTATCTCGGGGATAGTCAGCTCAAAGTCCCGGCTAAACTGTGAAATGGCGAGCATAAAATCGAGATAGAAGAGCATCTTAACTCCTTTGCTCACCTCCTCTCTATGTCGCTCCAGTTGCTTTGCCAATTCCCTTAGCTTATAATAACGCCTTTCTCCCTTTTCTCTGTTATACCGCCGTCTCAAGCGCTCTATCTTCTCCCTTGAGAATTCAAACGGTAGTCCTGCTTCCAGTGTCTCATATGCGCTCTCACTCAGGACTTCTTTATCATCGCGCGTCAGCACTAACTCATCCGCCATGCTCTCCAAGGTTTCCTCCAGATAAGTTCTAAAATCTTCAGCTCCGCCGCCCATTCTCATAATCTTGGTTGCTTCCTTGTTTATCGCTTCCTCCCACCCGAAAATCACTTCATCAAAGTCTATTTCCCCTCTGTCCCTTTCTCCTTCTACGCTATCTATAAGTGCCACCACCTCTTCTAAATCTGCTGCTGACACTCTTTTGAACAGCCATGACTCTTTAATCGCATTAAATTCATTCAAAACGGATACTACCGTTTTTATCGCCTTCTTCTTTGAGACAAAGGAATTGACCACAAACTCCGGATAAATCTCACACGAATCTGATAAATCTTCAATACTTTTGGTTATAATGCCGGGCGCATCAAGTACTTCCGCCTCTACTCCTTCTCCGATTAGTAGAATGGTATTCCCTTTTTGCACAAGCTCTTCTGCTTTACCCGAAGAATCAACCAATTCTACACGCACAAAATCGCCATAAATCGCCTTTGCCTCCCGCTCTATCTCTTTACTTCGGGTAGCAATAAGAGGGGCTTGTCCAAAGCTCACTTTCTCTATCTCCGCTTTGGAAAGCGTTACCTTCATCCTATCCACATTATCCGCACCCATTAAAGCCCTCAAGTCTTCACACTTCTTTATATCTCGGAACCGCTTCTGCAGCGCCTCTTTGTCGCGCGATGGTGTAAGTGTGAGTAGTATATCCCTTCCATTTTTAGTCGTTTGATAAGGCGAAAACAGTCCCAAAATTTCTCGTACCAATTCCCGTGTCTCTTTTGTGCAGAAGACATCCCGTACTTTATACCCCGCTAAATACTCTTTATGCTTTGTCACAGCCCTCTCCGCTTCCCTTCTCTTTATCCCCAGAATTGTGGATAGGGTATCAATGTCAGGGAACTCAATTGCATCCTTCAAATAAGGCTCCAAGAACTGTGGGACATTAGACAAAGAAAACATCGTCCTACCACCCGTAGCAGAATCTTTTTTAAAGTTTTTTGAAGTTGTCATTCTACCACTTCGTTTATTTAGAACCTGACTGTTTCAAGACGATGTTTTTGCTGTGCATAGTCATCCTCACGTCGTTCATGGGTACTCTACTTCTTTCTGAACCCTGATTCACCATTAACCCCACCACACTGCCTGTGTTGGTATCAAAAATAATATCGTCCACGTTACCCATATGATCCCCCTCAGACGTTATAACATCTCTATCAAGAAGAGATCTGCTGAATACTCTCACCGCTTTTGTCTTATTCTTGGATATTAAGTCCCGGATAAAGCGCTCTCTCCCTTTTATCCCTTCTATATCCAACTCCAGAAATCCACTCATCGCGTTTAAATTTACTACATCGTCCAACACGAATCCCAGCCTGTATAAAATGGTATGCACCAAACATTGGGCGAATGCAAAAGGATAGTGATCCGCAAATTCTCCATGTATCCTCACTACCTCTTTATCCTCATCAAGCAGATAATCGCTCAACGCATCTTTTAGCTCTTTTGCAATCACCGCTTTTACTTCCCCTTTTTCTACAGACCCCTTCTGTAGCCTCTTCTCCTCGCACCTCTGGATGGCATAAGGAACGAAATGTTCTATGGACTCCTCTTCAACGTCCTCTAAAATGAAATTCCATGGAAATAGCCGCGACTTAAGGTACGCAATTACTTTCTCCCTCTCCTCTTCTTCTCTTCCCCTACTCATATCTTTTCCCCACGTGTAAAAACCTCGCTTCTTAACGAACATTCAAATTTGAACTTGAAATATCTTTCCTTTTCCCCTCTCCTCGCCTTGGTATCACAAACCACGCATCTCCATACGAAGACAACCCACACACAAAACTATTTATAGCATAACAAAATGACCAAAAGCTTTATATACCCCATCCTTCTTAAGAAGGTAATTACACGAAAAGTAGAATAAAGGATTTTTTTAAAAAAAGAGAGGGTAAAAAAAATGGTAGAGGTGTTAGAATACGGCCATGAGGAGATCGTCGTCGGAGAACCGGAAGATGAATTGTTCGGAGTACCAAAGCTGGCGATAGTAGGAGTAGGCGGAGCAGGGAATAATTCCATGAACAGATTGGAGCACCTGGGTGGACTGGAGAGTGTTGACAGGATAGCGATAAACACAGACAAGCTACATCTGGATTCGATAACCTGCAAAAAGAAGCTTTTGGTAGGGAAATCGCTTACCCGTGGGTTAGGTGCTGGTGGTTCCCCCGAAGTGGGAAGAAAAGCAGTGGAAATGGACAAAGAGAAACTATATGAGTTGTTAGCCGGTAAAAACTTCGTGTTTTTGACTGCTGGAATGGGTGGTGGAACAGGAACAGGGGCTACGCCCGTTGTTGCGGAAGTGGCGAAGGAAGCTGGAGCAATCGTGGTTGCTATGGTCTCATTCCCATTTGGAGCGGAAAGGAGAAGGCGAATAAAAGCGGCAGAAGGTATAGAGGAATTGCGAAGGGTAACAGATACGGTTATTGTGCTGGAAAATGACAAATTGCTGGAACAGGCGGGTAATCAGCCGGTGAATGAAGCGTTTAAGGTGATGGACATGTTGATCGCCACCACGATACAGGGCATAACAGAGACGATAACAAAACCTTCTTTGGTTAACCTCGACTTCGCAGACCTCACGGCTGTGATGAGCGAAGGTGGCGTAGCGGTAATGCTCGTGGGTGAAACGACTAAATCGGATAATAAGCCAGAGGCAGTTGTATCTGATGCTCTCAGTCATCCATTGTTAGAAGCGGAGTATCAAGGGGCAACGGGCGCTCTTATACATATCACAGGAGGGGCTGACCTCACAATGAAGGAGACAAATGACATCGTAGAGTTGCTTACCTATGACTTAAATCCCGATGCAAATGTGATATGGGGTGCGCGGATAAATGACAATTTCGATGGAAAAGTGCGTGTAACGGCGATACTGACGGGTGTTGAGCCAAGATGGATATTCGGCGGGAACTCGAGTAAACAAGGAAATCCAATTCCAATAGAAGTAAGTAGAAATAGAGCAGGAATCGGCGGTATTACACAGATCGTGTAGTAGTTGCTGATTTTTTTCTTTTTTCCCTTTTTAATATCTGGTTTCTAAAAGTCTTAGTCCTGCTTAACTGCTCTTGTGTAACGTGGAAACTATATATTTCGAGAGAATAAATTGATTATAGGGGAGAGAGGAAGGGCAGCTGCCGGTAAACTTTTTTCCGTGAATGCTTATTGTGAGCGAGTAGCGGGAAAGGGTTAGCTGAGGAAAGTCCCCCCACCACAAGAACACGAATGCTGAGAGGGCATAAGGCGAGAGTCTTGGCTCTGGTATAGAAACGGTACCGTGCTATATTAAAGCGATGATTCCGTGAGGATGAGGTCATATAGCTACGGATGGAACGAGCAACCTCGTGGGTGCAAGTCCGAAGTGGCGCATAGATAAATGCTGCTAAAACAGAAGGGGGCTTACTCTCCTCACTCCCCCCTTGAGTAATCTTATAGAAGTTTCATACAAAATTAGGGTTGTACTCTTCAAATTCATCTATTTTGCACTGCATTTTAAGTTAATCAAAAAGCTTTGCTACCAAATATGGTTCAGCACATCTTATCCCTACGCAATGCCACTCTCGGCTTTCAACTTAATACTGGGCAATGCTTCGTCATACTCGCCAGTTAAGGCAGACTGAACATACTCTGTGGGCACTATTAATGATATCTCTTTTGTCCGTCCATATCTACCACGGTTTACAACCCGTGCTTTTATCAATCCTAAAAGGTCCAACTCAGAGATTAAATCAGTAACACGTCGCTGAGTTAATGCTTCTATGCCTAAATGATCACAAATATTTTGATACGTATTATAAACTTCGCCACTGAACAAATGTGTTTTCCCCCCCTCACTATTTAATCTTATCACGCTGTTCAATATGATTTTTGATTGTAGCGGCAACGTTTTTACCACCTCTGTAATCCTGCCCTCGTCTATATGTTCTCGTGCACGCCGCACATGTTCACCGTGAACCTTTTTGGATTTCGTGAGGTCCGCAATTTCTCCTGATACTCTTAGTAGGTCGAGGGCACTTCTTACATCCCCATGCTCCTGCGCCGCGAAAGCAACGCATAACGGTATCACCTCATCGTCTAACACTGAAATATTAAACGCCTTTTCCACCCTATCCACTAAAATATCCCTCAACTGGTAAGTATCATAAGGTGGAAATAATATTGTCTCCTCACTCAGCGATGCCCTCACCTCGGGCTCCTGTAGTTCCATGAAGGTCACATCATTCGAAATACATATTATACATAATCTTGCATTATTTAGCTCGCTATTTATTTTCGAGAGGTTATGTAAGGCTTCATTTCCTTTACTCGCTAATTTATCCACTTCATCTAATATTATAATTACACATCTTTTTTCGGTATCTACCCCATCCTTAAACTCGGAATACACCATATCGGTTGGCCAACCTATCATGGGGACGCGCTTATTGAATACCCTTGCGAGATAGGCAAAAACTCGATACTGCGTATCAAATATCTCAGCATTGATATACACAATGGCACATTTACTGTCTATCTTCTTGCATATCGCCTCTAACTCAGTGCTTACATATTTCACCGTAGCGGTCTTCCCTACTCCACTCTTCCCGTAGATAAATATATTAGGGGGGGTCTCTCCCTTTAGCGCGGCCGATAGCACAGCAGCTAAATTCTTAATTTGCTTCGTCCGATGGGGTAAATACGCGGGGATATAAGCGGGACGGAGTACTTCTTTATCCTTGAATATTCCGCTTTCTGATGTGAAATCCAGGAATATATTCTCCATCGTTTTCGTCCCTTTAGTACCTATAAACTTAACATTATAAATACATATGTTTTTCGGTTATGTTTCGTGTGGAGTTTATTCATGCCGATAGTTTGGACTACGGATATGTGTTTAATGTCAAAAGAGTGATGAGGTCGGTTTTCGTTGTAATGTAGTTCTTTGTATATTCCCCTGAATCGTCTGCGAAGGGCAGGGTAGACGGTATATGTTATCTGCTATGCCCAAAACCTCTTCGTCCTTGTGTATCTCCGCTCTTCCTCCAAGATATTACGATAAAACGCTACATCTGCATCTTTAGACTTCCTTATTATCTTCGCTGCCACATCCGGGCCTACACCGCGTGCTGCGAGCGCAATCACTGCAAGAACACCATGCGACAGAACCAGATTTGCATTTCGATACACCCTTTTCACTCGCTCTTTATTTCCATTATCGGAACCACTCCGCTTCACAACCCTAATTTCTTCCTCCTCCCACGGTTTCAACGCTGCAATCAATCGCGAATTGCAGAACGGGCAGACCAGCGATTCTGTTCCGAACTCAATAATCGTCTTTACACGCCTGACCGATTCCCATTTCCTGCAATTTACACAGAATAAGATCACCTTGTCGTTCATTAATCTATTTTTTAACGCATCTATGATCAACCCCTCGTCCCTTTCCATCGCCAGTACATCACGCCAACTCAAATACCCTGCAGCACCAATAGGGCTCTGTGAACCGAAACAGACATTTATATCGCCAGATTTTATCCGCTTTACCACTTCTTCCGTTCGCGCCACATCCAGTTTATCCGCGAAAACGTCGTTTACCGTCTCTTTGTATATCGGAGTCTCCGAGAACAATTTCACCAGCTTATCCGCAGAAATCTGCCTTTTATCAAAGTCCCTGCGCAGCGCACCAAATCTTTTCGCCACGTTCAACAGCTCCCATTTAAACAGAAATGAATCCTTCAGTATCTTTGCAATTATCAACCGCACGAATTCGGGCTCGATTGAAAAAACCGTCTGCTCCAGAGCTTCTTTATCCATCCTTCTCCCGGATTTTAATTTTATCCGATAAGGGTCTACCTCCATAGAAATATCCGCGCCGAATCGGGATGCGAGTAACGCTATTACCACCCGTCCAAACGTCTCGTTTACAAGATGTCCGAAGCAAGCGTTTATTACTACCTCTGGACCGTCTTTCGAGGTTTCCACAACCACTTCCATCGCCGTTGGCACCACACACCCCTCTGCAATTTGCCTGTTTATTAATTCTATAAGCGGCTTAAAACACGCGGCCTTCACTCCATATTCATGCTCTAACTCCTTCTCTAAATCCGGAATCTTGTCTGAGACGCAAAAAGAAGCGATTTTAGCACGCAAATCACCCACTTCCTGTGCAATAGCAAAAGGAACAGGTATCTCCTCTCCTTCCCACTTTGGTATCTCTCCTACCTTTTTCACTCCGGGCTCTACTTTTATCCGCTCTCCGCACTCTTCCACATCGGGGTCCACTACTCGCCACGTCTCGCCCTTTGCAACGAACAAAGCGCCGGTAGTTGCGAAATTCAGTACAAATCGCTCATCTAGCATGCATATTAGCTTGCCTGTCACCATATCATACACCTTATATTTCTTCTCGTCAGGGATCATCGAGAGATTCTCATAATAATAGCTCCTCGTGTTTTTACTCCGCACTATCCGTTCGCCATCTATTCTTACCAACCATTCATCCTCTAATTGCTCTATCACACGCATCAGCGTCTCAAAAGTGATATTCCTGAATGGATATGCCCGCGTTATCAAAGCCAATAGTTTATTCAACGAAACCACACCAAAGTCCAGCAGCACACCGCAAATTTGATTCGCCAGTACATCCAACGAGCTTTCCTTTAGCTTTACATCCTCTATTTCACCCGACTTCGCTCTCCTTGCGATTACTAACGATTCTGCCACATCGTCTGGAGTAAGGGCAATGACCTTGCCCGAAGACGTTCTTTGAAATGAATGCGAGGCACGACCCACTCTCTGCACCAATCTCGTCACTTCGCGCGGCGATGCGTACTGAATCACCATATCTATCGAGCCTATGTCAATCCCGAGCTCCATGGAACTGGTGCAAATTAAACCTCTTATCTCTCCCTTTTTTAGTTTATCCTCGGCTTCTATCCTCATCTCTTTTGACAGCGAGCCATGATGAACACCGATTAGCCCTGGTTCAAACTTGTTTATTAGCGAAGCAAGCATCTCCGCCGCTCTCCGCGTGTTCACAAATATCAAACTCGATTTACCCGCTTTTACCACGTTCCTTATCGTTCTTACATGCGCGAATACCTCGTGGTCTACGCCTAATTTCTTTGCTGCCCGTTCGTCTCTTTTCGTGCTTCCCGGGCTTATAACTTCTATTTCTATCGCTTTCGTAGAGACCGTGTTCACCACACACATCTCTTTATGTCCTGAAAAGAACTTCGCTACTTCTTCCGGATTTCCAACCGTCGCGGACAGACATATTCGTTGGAAATTGCCTGCAAGCTCTACTATCCGTTCTAACGCTATTGCAAGCTGTGCCCCTCTTTTGGAATTCGCTAATTCGTGAACTTCGTCTATTATTACATGTCTCACGGATTTTAAACTTTCCCTAAGTCTTTTACCCAGTAATATCGCCTGCACCGTTTCCGGCGTTGTGATAAGAATATCAGGCGGATTTAAAGCTTGTTTCCTCCTTGCATACGCGGTGGTGTCACCGTGCCTCACCTCTATGTTAATGCCGAGTTCGGCACCCCATCTCTCCAACCGTAAAAGCATGTCACGGTTTAAAGCACGTAAAGGTGTGATATAAAGTGCGAAAAAGCCACTCTCATGCTCTTTCTCTTCTAATATCCTTTGGAACACCGGTAGAACAGCAGCCTCTGTCTTTCCAGAGCCCGTAGGCGCTATGAGCAACACATCTTTTCCCGCTAAAATTGGTGGGATGCCCAATTCCTGCGGTTCCGTAGGTGTAGCAAATGTCTTTCCTAATACCTCTCGAATCTCCACGTTGAGCAAAGAGAAAGTGTTCATAGCTGTGATTTAACTTTAGTCTATTACTATTAAGGATTAGTGCGGTACTAAAGAGAGAAGGAAAAAGACAAAATTAAATTGGTGACTGTTAGGTGCGCGAAAAACGCTAAATGACACGTTATCATACGCACTGAGGAAAGTAGTATTTAGTGGGTGCAATTAGCTAAAGCGCTCTGAATTTTCCTGAAGGGGTTTTGTTCTTCCACTATATCCCTACTCCACCTCCTGTAATCCCGCAACTTCCAAGCACCCGCCTTCTTTAAGTCAGGAATACCGCATACTGGCGCTTTATCCGAGAAATGACATTTCAAACAATTTCCGTCACAGCCCTCTACCTGCTCAAACCGCTCCCCCTCTTCTCTTCTTACATAAATCGGTACATCCACACCCTCGCAATTATTCGAACTCATAAACTCCCTGTTCAACCCTCTAACTCTTTTCCCATCAAGCGACTCGAACTCCATACAGAGACTCATCGTCACCTTGTTCCTATCGCAAATCTCGCGCATCATTCTGAACAACTTCCTCCTGTATTCGATATTCGCATGAAGCCGTCCGCTTATCTTTTCGGTATATAACCGTTCAAACTCTTTTTTGGGGATTCCAAACCTTTTCTCCAGCTCTTCATAAAAATCACGCTTCAATGCTCTTGGAATATCCACACAACTCGTTATTATATGTTTTGCACCGGCATTAACCACCCGCTTAACCAAATCATCCAAGTCGTCCCTCCCGTCAGTTACATAAGGAATTATCGGGTCAATCCTGCACACTGCGATTTTATTCTCATCCGCAAGCCGTTCTATATTCCGTACTAGTTCATCGATTGACGCACCACCAGCCATCAGTCGCTGTCGCTTATCTTCGTCCCGCGTAAGAATAGAAACTTCGCCAAACGAATGCTCTTGCTTTTTTAGCAATTTAATCGCAGTGTCACTTACTCTGCCTTTTGTTGTGAACTGCACCGGTATGTTCCGATCCACGAACTCTTTTATTATCCGTTCGCTCAAGCCATATTTTTCATTTATCGGCTGAAAAGGGTCGGTAACCGGCGAAAGATACCCGCAGCTCGCAACCCGTAACCCATCCAATTGCCTCGCCACTTTCTTATCAAAATCTGTGAATACCGTAACCACTCCGTTCTTACGAAATAACTTAAAGTAGCCCCCTAACGCATGTGAATAACAAAACAGGCAGTTATGACTGCAACCGTTATAATGGTTTATCAAGAGCTTTTCCGCTGTGCATTCGCGGTTTCCATCCGGGTCTATACCGTTCCACCATCCGTGCAGTTCTTTTTTCGACTCAACTAAAATATGCGGTATTGGTGATTCTATGACTTCAAACTGCCTTGATATTTTACCGAATTCTACGCTTATCTTACGGGATTTGTTAGCCATATCTTATCTAGCATGAGTCTAATAGTTATAGGAACAAAAATATCCTGCAATGGAGATGACCTACGAATGAAACAGAAATTAACGTTTGGGAACCAAACTTTTTCCTCCGCTGTGCGTAAATTAGGGGAGATGAAAGAAGTCGTCTTTGATAAGCGCTTTTTATCGACTGCAAACATGGATATGGAGTTGTATTATATGTTCAGAGACGTATCGAAGAATGAAGAGGACGCGAATGCGATAAAGGAGCAAGGATTGAGATATGACATTACCATTATCCCGCCGAATAAGCTCGGCTCGGAGTTCGTTAAAACTGCAGGACACTATCATCCCTGCCCAACGGGTTCTGACATAACATATCCAGAAATATACGAAGTTTTAGAAGGCGAAGCGCATTATCTTTTGCAACGCATGGAGGAAGAAGGCGGTACAGAGAAAATAACAGATGTGGTGTTAGTAAAGGCAAAAGAAGGAGATAAAGTCATAATTCCACCCAATTATGGACATGTCACGATAAACCCGTCTGAAGCGACTTTACAGATGGCTAATTGGGTTGCAAGTGCATTCTCCTCGATCTACGAGCCGGTGAAGAGACGAGAAGGTGCTGCCTATTTTGAACTGACAAATGGCGAGTTTGTAAAGAACGAAATTTATGAAGATGCGCCTGATATTAGATTCCTAAAACCTTCAGATACATGGATAAACGGAATAGAGCTGGACAAAGAAACGGAGTTGTATGATCTAATTCGAGAACCCGCGAAACTGGTTTTTCTTACGAATCCTACCAGAGTGTTCGATTAAAGATTCTCTCTCTCCGCTATGCTTTCCACAATCTCCGTAAACAAATCTGCTAACTCTTTAAGCCCTTCTCCCAACTCTATCTTTTCTTCCGGTGGCATTTTATATAAGTCTTTTTCCATTCGCAGTGAGAGTTGGTCAAGACCCATCATAAAGGACATTGTTTTAGCTGATAATGCCGGGTCCGCATCTATTGCTAAAAGTATTTCTGCGGAATCACTTCTCTCGAGCTTTCTCATGAGATTTCCAAAATCGCCTACTTCTTCCTCTATCTCGCCCATCATCATGTACATATCACCAAATTTGTTCAAACCAAACGCTAAGTTCATCAGATCTTCTTTAGATAGTTTTGGTTTTCTTATCCTTCTTTTTGCTCTTCCACGCCTCATCGTTACCACCTAATCACCTCTTAAATTTATAATGGGGCAATGTCCTTAATATACCTATCGCAATTAAGTTTTTCTTAGCACAGGTTTTTGTATAAAAGAGAGCGTATGAAGAAAGAAGAGATTCTGATAGAGGCGTTGCCGTATATTCGCAAATTCTACGGCTCGAAAGTGGTGATAAAGGTCGGCGGGCATGCGTTAGTTGACGAGAGCATCATGGATAGTATCACACAGGACATTGTTCTGCTTAGATTTGTTGGTATAAATCCAGTGATTGTGCATGGCGGTGGTCCGGAGATAACGCGGATAATGGAGAAGCTGGGTAAGAAACCAAAATTTATCGGTGGGCTGCGTATCACCGATGACGAAACGCTGGAAATAGTAAGGATGGTACTCGTGGGTAGCGTTAACGAACGCATAGTATCGCTCATTGGGAAACACGGAGGTAAAGGAATCGGCTTGTCGGGTAACGACGGTAAGTTAATAGTAGCAAAGAAGAAACGAAAGCAGAAGGTGGAAGGCGAGGAAATTGACCTTGGCTGGGTTGGCGAAACAGAAGAGATAAACGTTGAAATAATTAATATTACCATTGCAAGGGATTATATCCCTGTAATATCGCCAATAGCGGGGGATAATGCGGGAAACAGCCTAAACGTGAATGCCGATTTGGTAGCTGGAGAGATAGCGTGCGCGATAAATGCTGAGAAGCTGATATTACTTACAGACGTCCCGGGATTGTTGCGGAATACCGCTGACATTTCTACATTAATACAGCAGACGACTTCTGCGGAAATAAAAGAGCTTATGGCTACAGGGGTTATTGGTGAGGGAATGATTCCAAAAGCAGAAGGTTGTTTAAAAGCGACTTCCGGTGGCGTTACTGCACATATAATAGATGGTCGAGTGCCGCATACTCTTTTGCTTGAGTTGTTCACCGATAAAGGTAGCGGGACGATGATTTTGGGTGAGTAATAATAAATGCAGGACGTAAATTAAGGAAAAGGAAAGAAGCGCTCAAAGCCGGCTGCATATCACTTTATGGCGGCCGAGATTACGGCTTAAAATGTGATGCTTGAAGAAAACGAAAAGTTTTTATATGTCTATGTATAACATAGTGGTGCATAAGGAGTTATATGCCCCGCGCTCAAGAGGCTGCCCCATAATTCAAAACCGCAACAAAAATAACTTTCATTTTCGCAAAATATCGGATTATGAGACAAGTTCTTAATTACAGTCTCCATACGTAAATACTGGGAATGTGGTCTGGAACGGGGGAATTGGTGGACAATAATTTATTGGAAAAATAAGGTGAGATGCAACAAATATAGAAGCGGAAAAATGATAGAGAGCAACTTAAAACGTTTAATAGGCATGTTTATTGTAGTATTAGCGCTGCTGGCACTAAGCCCGGTAAGCGATGCGCGAACTATAACAGTTGGACATACTGCAGGCGCAGAATATTGGAATATCCAGGACGCAATAACTGCATCTGAGGACCGTGACGCAATACAAGTTGGGTATGGCACATACAGCGAGCATATAGTTATTAACAAGTCATTGATAGTCAAATCGCGGGACGGCACAGGCAGAACGTTTATTGATGGTCCGGGAAAGTGGCGTTGTTGTCAATATTACGTCGGATGATGTAACATTTGAAGGTTTTACGGTACAGAATGGAGAACTTGGGATTAAATTAACAGGGAATAGCTGCGTTATAATTGATAATGCAATTAGAAATATTGTGGGGATTGCTGGTAGTAACTCATCCGGTACAAATGCAGGAATTGGTGGATATAGCTATGGAATCTATCTGAATTCAGGAACAAATAATCGCATATCCCGTAATATTATTTCAAGTGTTACTGGCGGTACCGGCGGCATTAATACATTTTCGGGTGGGTGGACACATGGTAATGGTGGATCTGGTGGATATGGCTATGGGCTACACCTAAAATCAGGAAAGGATAATCTCATATCTGGTAATACAATTTCAAGCATTGCAGGTGGTACCGGTGGTAGTGCGACAGGTTGGTATAGTACACCGTGGGGTAACGACCCTCTGGGCTATGGCGGCACAGGAGGAACTGGTTATGGTATTTTTATAGATTCATCAGAGTACAACACAATACTCGATAACACCGTTTCCGGCGTATACAAAGGTATGGGTGGATACGGTAACGTTAGCTCGGGTTCTGCAGGAGAGGGCTATGGCATTACTGCAATATCTGCTACATATAGGAATGTAATCTATCACAATAACGTTGAAAATAGCGATACACAGGACGGTTACGATTCGGGCGGCAACAATGCCTGGGATAGTGGATCAACAATAGGCGGTAATTTCTGGCGTGATTACACAGAACGTGATACTGACGGTGACGGTATTGGCAATACGCCTTACGACCTTGGAGGAGATATCGGCGCAAAAGATTATTTCCCGTTTATACACGAAAGTGGTTGGGGTATACAAACTATTTTCGATACTGGTCCCGGAAGTTATCCAAGCATAATGGGGATTCATAACGGTACAATAAAGCCATTGCATGACCTCCACGTCAATAAAATGTACACATATCCATGCACGGGAACTGGCGGGCATAGTGAGTACGTGGAATTTTCTAATGAGTCAGGAATATTAGCAACTGGGCATTGGGACGGCTACAACGAAGATTGGTACAATATTACCATTTCTCCCACTTTTATAATGCTTGCAAATCAGATTTACAACTATTCTATTAGAACCGGTTCTTATCATCAGATAATCCATGCAAAGAAATCCAATGCGATAGGCGGAAAAGGAGAAATAACATGTACCGTATTCACTGACGCAAATGGAAAGAAGTATGACAATTGGATTCCTGCGATTAGGTTGGAGTAAACTACAGGGAATTGAAACAGCTTGTTGGAGGTTAGTGGGAAGAGAGGGTTGATCTCACTCCATGTAATGGGGCAACGCCATTGGAGAGCCATATACGGGTAATCAACACGTACTATTCGATGTGTGACCGGATGTTAAAAGACCTCCTCCTACTTTGCTGGCATATAGATAGCTGGAAAGGCTCAATACATAGGCAAGTAAAAAGGCTCAATACATAGGTAAGTAAAAAGGCTCAATACATAGGTAAGTGTTATTTGTTGATTTGGCTCAATACATCGTACAGTGTCATAAGGTTTTATAGAGGTCCGGTCTAAGATCTTTGACTTCCTCATTTAGCCTGTA
>JAPWVK010000074.1 GCA_029241965.1 Candidatus Methanophagales archaeon | reverse complement strand
TGCGTGGGCGTTGCCATCCACGCATTCTGCGGTAGGATTACCCCGAATGGAAGGGGTAGCCGGTTAGGCAATCGGTGATGCAACTTCTTGTCAACAGACAGATTACACAGATTTACACGAGAAATATTAATATGGATCAGGCGTAAGCACTCTATTGGTTTTTTATCCCCTGCTAACCCACAATTCTTGTGGTTTTTTCGATTGGCTATACAAATACAAATAATTTCAACATAGTATTGGTTCGCTAACGAGATTACACAGATTTACACGAGAGGGCAATAACATGATTCTGCTTTCAATACTCTATTGGCTGTTACATTTGCTCTATTTCGTGTAAGAGACTGATTGACGGAGCCGCTGGGATTTGAACCCAGGTCAACGGGTTCGAAGCCCGCAGGGATAGTCCGCTACCACACGACTCCTCAACTTATATCTATGTTTCATTCTTAATAACGTTATCCATACTCCCGTAGCATACCAGTATCTCAAATACAACCCTTGCGGCGTTAATGCTCGTAATTCCATTGGCGTTGTCCAGTCGGGGGTTCACTTCCGTTACGTCTGTAACCACTACTTTTTCATTCCCCATTATCCGTCTTATCACGGAAATCAGACTCGCGAGCGACATCCCGCACGGCTCCGGATGTTCTACGCCCGGTGCTATACCTGGGTCAAGCACGTCTATATCAATAGAAAGGTACGTTTTATCTTTTACCTTTTCTGTCAAAGCACCTTCTTCTTTCAGCATCCGCGCATCGTAAATCCTTATCCTGTCTTTCATGAACTCGTATTCATCTGCAGAAGAAGACCGGACGCCTATCTCTATCACGTTCTCGAACCCTACCAATTCCGCTATCCTTCGCATTACACAGGCGTTGGAGTAGGAATTGCTCTTATACGAATCTCTGAAATCGGCATGCGCATCTATCACTATTACCTGCTCGACTTCATGCCTATCAAAGAAATACTTGAATAGCGGAAAGGAGATAGAATGGTCACCACCGAGGAATATCTTCTTCTTGTCCGTGCCGAACTCAAAATTCCGCATGTAGTCAATATTCACGTCGCCACAATCGTAATACCGTAAATCCGATAGTTCACGCTTATCGTGCCACAAAAAAGTTTCAAGCCGCTGCGATGCTTTTCTTATCGCAGCCGGTCCTTCCCTCGCGCCTTTCTTAAAGGCGTTTCTGTCGTAAGGTACGCCTATGATTTCATAGTCCGCTTTCTCACTGTCCGCTTCCGATAACGAGCCCGATAATTTCATTTGTTCTTTTCCAATTGCCCCCGCTTCAACTAAAATAGTCACGCATTTCCGCTTTTACTTGCTCTATTTCTTCCAATCTGCGAGTTCGTTTTAGTTCAATGTCCAACCCGGAAGTGACAGGCTCAAGTAATTTAAACAGTTCCTCTTTCGACACCAATATTTTATCCGGTATGACTTCGGTATTCTCAATGAAGCTCAGGAACTCCTCCATGAATTCTGACTGGTATTCAGGTTTCGAGGGTTTCGCTAATAAACAATGATAAATGAAACCCGAATGATGGTCCATCCACAAAAAAACATATGGATAATAAGGTCTTTCTTTTCCGTCTCTCACACCTCGTGCAGAATAGAAATAGTCAATTTCCCAGGCACTTTGCTCATGCCTCGCAATCCTTTTGAGCCTTTCCAAACGAACTTCATCTACTGGCGCAGCCATAATTTCTTTCTCTTCTATGAGCGATGGCTTCAGCCAGTCATCTCGCCATCGCCACTCGTCCTTTTCTTTTTCAGGCACCCGAACAAAGACATAATCCCCACCAAGAGGTTCAAGCATATCCTGGTCTTCTTTAAATCGTAATGCAACTTCTACCGCTTGGTGTAGGACTAAAGTCAAAAATCTTGCCTCTTCACCTGTCAAATACCAGGGATGGTATCCGGGAAGGTGGCTTCTAAATAGTGGCCATTCTTTTCGCCCTCTAAACTTCAGACCAAGTTTTTTTATCAGTTCCAAATCAGGCTTATTCAAAGTGGCTCTGTCTTTAAACGATGTCATTAAGCATTTCTGCAACATAAATTTGTCAATACCACTTTCTGGGGCATCACCCAATTGCAGTTTCAAAAACCCTTTTAAGCCCTCAGTACCTGAATAAACAGCTAAGCCAAAATAATCGCCCAATCTACCCAATATGCAACAGTAGCCAATTTCACCAGTTGCCAGATTTTTTACGCCGAATACGTCAGAATCCCACATCCAATTCCAGCACTCGACCTTTTTGAATTCTATCGCTGCTTCGTATAAAGCCGTCCAGTCCCGGAGAGAAGGTGATAAGTCGTTCATTTTAGAATTACACACAGGAATCTTGTGCTTTTTTATTTACGCTTTTCTTTACTAAATACTTTCTTAATTAAGCTGTTCAAATCTATCCCAAGTCCCATAAAGTTTGGCTTTAACATAATGACCTCATTCGCTTTTTTTCGCAATGTTTCTTCCGTATCCGATTTGTCTTTAAGCTCTCGTAAAATTTGTAGAATTTCTTCTTCCGTCGGATTTCCAACGTAAATTGTTCCTAACATATCTCTTACATTGTATTCGTTCTCTGAACCATCAGGAATATACTTTTCAACACCCTTTTTCTCTAATCTAATTAGATGCTCATAACTCACTGTGATTTCTGGTTCACCCGGCATGGGAACTTTTTCGATGGCTTTCAATTTTTCAAAGCTTCTGTTTATTTCCCGGAAGTTAAATAGGATAACAGAAAAATAATCCCGTTTTTGCTCTCCGTCAACATAAATGTATATTTTCTCATCCCGTTCATCCGCTTTTACAACAGCAGTAGACCGAAACGCTTTATTCTCCAGCACCACTCCCGTTCTCCAGCGCAATTCGTTCTTTATATCCTTGTTCATTTTTACAATAAACCGTGGCATAACTGATTTAGGCAGGAAATCATAATCAATGACAAATTTCAGGGCTCCCACATAATCAAACCCAAATTCGGGCTCCTGAACTTCTAAAAGGTCGGGTAAAAGTACGGTCTCTTTATCTATCTCATAACACAATTCAAATTTCTTCATTAAATCTATGATGTATCTGTATTTATCATGTAGATAAGAATAATCAGTCTCTTTTTCCTTTTTCAATAGTTCACCTAATAAATCCAGTCTTAAAACTCCGTTACATTCTGCTAATCTTTTTGAATTGATGATCTTATAGACTGCTTCGGTCACCCATTTCGGCTCCAGCACATGCGTATCCAACAACTCAAAATCTTTGAAATGCAATATCACCCCTAAATCGTTCAGAAAATCAACAAGCGTATTTTGAGCGGATTTTTCTGTTATATCCTCTTTCGCGCACATCTCTTCATACTGCTCATAACTGATGAAATAATCCGTCATATTCTCTAGTTGCGTCTTTACATTGAACCAGCTTGTAGCCCATGTGGTTTGGATAAGCTCTACGTCTGCCAATGCTTTGCTCAACCCTTCTGCAAAACCGTTAATTCCTTCGCGTTTTGCACATGAAACACGATAAAAATTCTGTATGCCTACGTATTTTTCCTGTAAGAACCTTCGGTTCACATCAAAGCTCGGATTTTCGTCTATTTTGTTGATTACTACTAAAATAGGCGAATCACCGCCGAAACTTTCTATATGTTTGAGCCAATATTCTGTCTTCTCGTCTTTCCTGCCATCTAAGACCAATATGTAAAGACTGCGTTTGGATAAAAAGAACTGGTGTGTGGCGTGCATAATTTCCTGACCTCCGAAATCCCAGAGATGAACGTTTATACATTTATTTGCTTCTTCCACGTTCCAATCTCTAATGTTTATGCCATGCGTTTGTGATTCATGCACATCAAAGTTTTCGCTCAACAATTGTTTTACCAATGAGGTCTTTCCTGCTCCGCCATCGCCTACTAACAGCACTTTTACTTCGTTTAATGCTTGTTTTTCGCCTTCCAACGATTTGAAATAATCTATTACTGCTTCTCTTCCTTTTTTTACTATCTCTATTGGTGGGCTTTCAAGTGGATTGTTTTCTAATATTATTCCTAAATAATCCCTCCATTTTATTCCTATACCCCTATAAACTATTTCAAAAGGCAATTGAGTTATTTGATTATTACCTAAATCTAACATCGTTAAATTCTTTAATTCATTGAGTACAGATATATCTACTATTTGATTATTCCATAAATCTAACTGCGTTAAACGCTTTAATTCATTGAGTACAGATATATCTACTATTTGATTATTCCTTAAATATAACTGCGTTAAACGCTTTAAATCCTTGAGGTCTGATATATCTGCTATTTTATTACCACTTAAATATAACTGCGTTAAACGCTTTAAATCCTTGAGGTCTGATATATCTGCTATTTTATTATTCCTTAAATATAACTGCGTTAAATTCTTTAATTCCTTGAGTACGGATATCTCTGTTATTTGATTAGAAATTAAAGATAACAGCGTCAAATTCTTTAAATCTTTGAGGTCTGATATATCTGTTATTTTATTAGAACTTAAATCTAACAGCGTTAAACTCTTTGAATCCTTGAGTGCTGATATATCTGCTATTTTATTAGAACTTAAATCTAACTGCGTTAAACGCTTTAATTCCTTGAGGTCTGATATATCTGCTATTTGGTTATCACTTAAATCTAACTGCGTTAAATTCTTTAATTCCTTGAGGTCTGATATATCTGCTATTTGGCTATCACTTAAATCTAACAGCGTTAAATTCTTTAATTCCTTTAGTACTGATATATCTACTATTTGATTACCACTTAAATATAACGAAGTTAAGTTCTTTAATTCCTTGAGTGCTGATATATCTGTTATTTGACTACCATATAATGATAATCCAATAATATTTTTATTATCATCAATAGTATAGCCATTAATACCAGCAGCAATTTGTTCTAGTTGCCTTAATTTTTTTCCTATCGCTTTTTCTAAATGCTCAATGATTTGTAAATCTGTGGGCATGTTGACACCTTCTGGCATGCAAATAATTAATTACAACCTCCACTCATTTCACACCACAACTCTCCAAGAATCGCGCCATCCTTTTCAGCGCCTCTTTTATCTCAAACTGCGACACCGCATACGAACACCGTATGAACCCCTCACCACATTCACCGAATACGCTGCCCGGTATCACCACCACCTTATGCTCAAAAAGCAGCCGCTTCGCAAACTCTTCTGACGTGAGACCCGTATCCGCAATAGACGGGAAAGTATAAAACGCACCTTTCGGCTCAAAACAACTTAACCCTATCTCTCGCAGCCCTTCTACCATTAACCGCCTTCTTCTGTTGTATTCGCCTACCATCTTCGCCGTCTCGTCATCGCATCTCAATGCTTCTATCGCCGCCATCTGTGCTGTAATCGGTGTACAAAGCATTATATACTGATGTATCTTCATCATCGCTTCTATTACATCTTTATTACCGGCTGCGTAGCCGATTCGCCAGCCGGTCATCGCATACGCTTTTGAGAAACCGTTTAGCAGTATCGTCCGCTCTTTCATGCCATTTAACGCGGAGAAGCAGGTATGTTCGCCCTCGTAAGTCAGCTTACCGTAGATTTCATCCGAAATAACGAGCAGATCGTGCTCAGTCGCTACGTCCGCTATCTCTTCCAGGTCTTTCTTAGATAGCGCGGCACCCGTTGGGTTATTCGGATAGTTCAAAACAATCGCTTTTGTTTTCTCTGTTACTCGCTCCGCTATTCGCTCTGCCCTCAGCTTGAATTCGTCTTCGACTTCGGTTTCTATGCTTACCGGAGTCCCGCCTGTGAACTGCGTGCACGGCTTGTAACTCACATAACACGGTTCGTGGATTATTACTTCATCACCGGGATTTACAATAGCACGCAGCGCGAGGTCAAAAGCTTCGCTTACGCCCGTGGTTATAAGTATCTCGCCCTCCGGCTCGTAAAACACGGAATCCTCGCTATATATCTTGTCCGAGAGCATCTCCCGTAGCTCCAGCAGACCCCAATTGCTCGTATATGACGTATAACCCTTCTCCAATGAAAATATGCACGCTTCCCTTATGCTCCAGGGCGTTACGAAATCCGGCTCTCCGACACCCAACGAAATCGTGTCTTCCATACGCTGTGCAATGTCAAAGAATTCCCTTATACCCGAACCCTTTATCTGCTTTACCCTATCTGCAACTCTATCGGACCTCATGTTCATCCTCTCGTAACTTTTCTTAAAAAGAACTTATTTACGTTTTTCTTTTAGCATAGGTTTTCTTTTTTCTAAAAAGAAAAAGTGTTTTAGAGCGTTACCGCTAATCTTTTCCCCGTCTCCTCCTCTTCGTATATTTCGCCGTTCTCTTTATAAATCTTCAATAAAAAATGCGTTACCGTATTACGTACCTGCTCCAGTGGTGCTATCTTCTCAGCCACGAAATGCGCAACCTCTCGCATCGTATTACCCTCCACACGCACTAAAAGGTCATTCTCACCCGAAACCAGTCGCACTGACTTCACTTCTGTAAACTTGGAAATCCGTTCGGCAACAGAATCATAACCCGTGCCCCTCTCAGGGCTGAGTTTTACGTCTATCAACGCTTGCACTGTTTCTAATCCTGCTTTTTCGTAGTTTATCAGTGCCTTGTACTTTCGTATTATTCCCCGCTTCTCCAATTCTGAGATGGTGCTTTTCACTTCTGCCTCGTCCAGCCCTAACATCCTCGCTATCTCGCTATCACTGGTTCTTGCGTTTTCTTCCAGTATCTTCAGTATCTCGTCTTCGTTTTGCTTTGCTTTTTGCTCTTCTTTCATGCTCGATCACATTTAATCTCTGCTGGGGGATATTATGCTACAAATTTATTTACCGTTCTTAATTAGAAAAACCCCAATCAATATATTGGTTGTGTTTCAAGTATAGGTAATGCAACAAACCACGGGATTTTACAGGAATAACACAAGAAATAGGGGCTAATGGGCGAAGGATAGAATAGCAGCCAATGGAGTACGGAAGCCCTGTTACAATTATTGTTCTCTCGTGGAAATCCATGAAATCTTGTGGTTAGCTAAACAATCAGAAAAAATAAATAATAATATAAAGAATGAACTAATAATATCACCGCCTCGGTAGCTTAGCCTGGTTGAGCGGCTGATTTGTAATCAGCAGGTCGAGGGTTCAAATCCCTCCCGAGGCTTTTAACAAAGCACACTATCCAGAAGCACTCAATCCCGAGAGTTTTTCTATAAACCTATAAGCCTCATTTACTATGACAAGGTTGCATGTCCATATTCCTGCTTCATAACGGAAATCCCGCTCGCTTCTTGTAATTTCTTCCCTAATTCTTGATTGCACCCTCTTAAATTGCTAACGTATCATTATAAACGGCTGATATTGTGTTTGAGGTTCATTTAGTCTTGTAATCCCAGCAGATATAAACAATAAGACCGCCAAAAAGAAACAAAACTACAATCCCGCCAAGCATTTACGCACCTCCTCATTCAAGGCACCAACCCCGGAAACCACAACCCTTCCTCTTCCTTCAACCCAAACATCATGTTCATATTCTGGATCGCCTGCCCGGAACCACCTTTAACCAGATTATCAATTGCCGAAACCACCACAACCCGATCGCTATTCGCCTCTACGGAAATCCCAATATCGCAGAAGTTAGTACCCCTTACAGAACTCAACGAAGGCGTACCTTCTCTGAGCCTTATAAATCTTTTACCCGCGTAAAACCGCTTGTATATCGCTTCGAGTTCCTCTTGCGGTTTTGCTGCTTCTGCTAAGAAAACATGCGCGGTGGTAAGTATGCCCCTTATAGACGGAATGACATGCGGTGTAAAACTTACTTTCACGCCCAACTCATTTCTCATTTCAGCTACATGTCGGTGCTCCGTGATTTTATATGGAATGATATTCTCTGCAATGTTAGGAAAATGTGACGTTTCCGACGGTTCTGCACCAGCACCCGATATGCCAGACTTCGAATCGAATACTATCTGGCTAACCAGTCTCGCGTTCACCAGTGGTGCAGCCGCTAATATAGCACCTGTTGGATAGCAGCCGGGATTCGCAACCAAATCAGCTTCCGCTACTTCGGGATGCAGCTCCGTCAGTCCATACACCGCTTCTCGCTCCTCTTTGTCCTTGTGTTCACGTTTGTACACTCGTTCATATTCTGCCTTCTTCAGCCGGTAGTCCGCACTCAAGTCTATCACTGTCACGCCTTGTGCCATTAACCCCGGCACGTAGTCCATTGCAGTTCCATGAGGCACCGCAACGAAAACAACATCGCTTCTTTCCGCTATCTCTTTCGTATCAACGTCTTCGTATTCGAGTTCTATAAACGGAAACAGGTGCGGGTACAAATCGCTTACCTTCTTACCTTTGTATCTCCGCGACGTTACTACCGATAAATCTACTTCGGGGTGCATCACGAGCAGTCTTATTAACTCAATGCCCGTGTATCCCGTTCCGCCTATTATACCTGCTTTTATCATTTCTGCCCCTTAATATAAGGAATCAACCCCCCACTATCCAACAGCTTCTGCATAAATTCCGGCAGCGGTTCGAACCTGTATTCCTCCTTTTTTGTTTGATTTCTTATCACACCCTTGTCAAATTTCACCTCTATTTCATCTCCTTCTTCTATCCTGCCGAAGACATCAGCCTCAACCAACGGCAACCCGATATTAATGGAATTCCTGAAGAAAATCCGTGCAAAACTCTTTGCAATCACGCAACTTATACCCGCACCGATTAATGCACGCGGTGCATGCTCCCGTGAACTGCCACACCCGAAATTATCAGCCGCAACGATGACGTCACCTTCCTTCACCTCTTCCGAGAACTCAGGTCTTACTTTAGCGAACGCATGAGCTGCCAGTTTCTTCGCGTCGCCCGTCGTTAGATACTCCGCAGGGATTATCTGGTCCGTATCCACATTATCCCCGAATTTCCATGTTTTCATCTTTATCTTCGTCTCTCTGCCTTCTTATCACTATTTTACATCTATCTATAATATAAACGCTCGGCTTTCAATAAAAATCACAGGACTTATCTCAACCCTCATCTTTCTGCGTCATGTATCCAACCCACCTACATCTAAGATGAGCGCAACCGTACCATCGCCGAGTATCGTTGCACTTGTAAATTCTTTCCTGCCTTTGAGTATTCCTTCCAGTGGCTTGACTACTATCTCCTGCTGACCTATAAGTCTGCCAATCATAATCCCAAAGATTTTTTCGTTTCTTTCTACCACCACAACAGGACCGATCCTATCTTCGTTTACGGGAACGTTCAAGATGTTTTTCAGTCGCAGCAGTGGCAGGACCTGTTCCCTATATCTAAATAGCTCTTTTCCTTCCACAGTTTTCAAATCCTTTTCGCCAACTGCTACTATTTCCCTGACGAAATCTAATGGGATGGCATAAATCTCTCTTTCTACACCAACAAGTAAAGATTTAATAATAGCGGTAGTCAACGGCAGACGCAATTCAACGTTTGTACCCCTGCCTTTTTCTGATGTTATTCTGACGCTTCCACCCAGCATTTTGACCTTTGATTCCACAACATCAAAGCCAACACCTCTGCCTGAAACCTCCGTGATCTCTTTTGCCGTGCTCAGCCCCGGCTCACTCAGGATTTCATAAACATCCGTGTCACTCATCCTCGATGCTTCATAACTGGTTATAATTTTTCTTTCCTCTGCTATTCTTTTGAGTTCTTCTATATCCATTCCTCTGCCGTCATCCTCGACTGATACAATAACGTGGTTCCCTTCTCTCATCGCACTCAATATAACCTTTCCTTTATCCTCTTTACCAACTTTTTTCCTATCTTCTGTTTTCTCTATTCCATGATCCACCGCATTACGCAGCAGATGCAGTACTGCATCATTTATTTCATCAAGCACAAGACGGTCAAGTTCTATCTCCTTACCGGATACAATAAAATCTACTTCTTTCCCTGTTTTCCTGCTTAAATCCCTCACTGCTCTCGGAAACTTGTCAAATAGGTATCCAACTTGGAACATGCGCATTTCCATTACCTTGTCCTGTAGTTCTGATGTGTGCCGGTCTATTGTGGCTGTTATCTCATTGAGCTCATGGCTGGCTTGTTTTGATGCTATCTGAAGGAGCCTCATCTTTGCTATCGCTAATTCTCCAACAAGGTTCTGCAATGCTTGTATCTTTTCTATGCCTATCCGTATTGTAGGACCGACCCTTCCTGCCTCCTCCCTTTTCTCTTCTTTCGTAACGGTTGATACGTCAAAACTTTCTTTTGTCGGCAGAATATAATCCAGTTTTTTATACAGTGCTGTTAAATCCCGTTCAACCGTTTTCCCGGATGCAACACTTTCGACAAGCGTTTCCAGGTTGTCAAGACATTCTAACAGAACATCAACAGTTCCTTTCTCAATTTCACCCCCTTTCCTCAGCATGTCAAGCACGCTCTCCGTCTCATGCGATAAGTTTTCCATCACGGGAACTCCCATTGTGGCTGCCATGCTTTTCAATGTGTGCACAGCCCGGAACGTTTCATTTAATGCGCCTGTGTTCTCTGGCTCTTTCTCCAACATCAGCAGATTTCTACTTATACATTGCAGATGCTCCCTTGACTCGTCTACGAACAGTTCCTTATATTTTGATACGTCAACCATTTTTCACACCATCATAATTAAAAAGAAAGCTGTACTAACATTTATTTTTTTTCTTTTAGCACAGGTTTTCTTTTTTTCCAAAAAAAAGAAAAAGTGTTACAGCATCTTCATCATTTCATCCACAATATCCGGCAGTGCTGCAACCTTGTCCACAGCACCCATCTCTATCGCTGCCTTCGGCATGCCAAATATAACACTTGTGAGTTCATCCTGCACAATAGTCTTTCCCCCTCGTTCCTTTATTGCCTTCATACCCTCTGCACCGTCTTCTCCCATACCGCTGAGCAGCACGCCAATAGCCTTGTCATTGTATGCTTCTGCTGCTGATTTCATTGCTACGTCTATGCTTGGTCTCATCCTGTTCACCTTTGGTCTCTTATTTAATTTTATCCTACCGTTTTTTACAACTGTATGATAACCAGATGGTGCAATGAATACATGACCTGGTTTTATAACATCATTATCTTCCGCTTCTTTCAATGTGATAGAAGTCTGCCAGCTCAGTCGTTCAGAAAAGCTTTTTGTGAAGCCAACAGGCAGGTGCTGAACGATCAAAACTGCTAAGGGGAAAGTTCTGTGCAGTTTCGGCATGATTTCTGATAGTGCATGTGGTCCTCCTGTGGACGCACCTATAATCATAACTTTTTTGTCTGTTTTCGGCGGTGTTAACAGTTTTTCTATCAATCTTCTTTCCACAACCCTGAAAAACATCTTTTTTACATTCACGGTTGAGGCAGCCCGGACCTTGCTTATCAGTTCATCTTTCACCTCTTCTATGTCCAAAGAGATAGTCTTGCTGGGTTTTGATACGAAGTCCACAGCACCGTACTCAATGGATTTCACGGCAAGGTCCGCTTCTATTTTGCCCATTGCCGTGAGCATCACCACAGGTACCGGAGTTTTCGACATTATGTAACTCAAAGCACTCAATCCATCCATCCTCGGCATCTCTATGTCCATCGTTACAACATCAGGCCTGAGTTTTTCTGTCTTCTCTACTGCATCCATACCGTCTCTGGCAGTGCCAACTACTCGTATGTCCAATGCAGAGTCCAGCATTTCTGATATCATCCTCCTCATCAGTGACGAGTCATCCACTACCAGCACATTTATCATTTTTATTCCTCGGGACGCAAGACCCGGAATTATTATTTCTGTCCATATTCCACCGCTTTGATGAAATTGTTAATCCTTCATATTTCCGTCTAAAAGTATCAAAAAAATCGAAGTGTCCCCATCCTTATACGTTTTTCCTGCATCTTGCATGGTTCTATTATCCCCTCGCCTTCATCCTCAGCGTTCTCCTTAATTTCTTTACGATCCCCTCATCCATCACAAAGTAAATTTTACCACACATGTTGTCACCGGTTTTTAGTTCTAAAACCAAATCATCAGCTAACGGCAAAGATTTGAACTCATCGTAGCTAATTATGCGCGCAACCGAAGGAATGACTGTTGTATGACGGAAGAAAGTGACAACCTCACTGAGTGGTGCAGAGATAATATTGGTCATCTCCTCCGCCATATCTAAAACATGCTTTTCTAAAATCTCCGGGATCAAACCCTCATACATGTCTTCTGCAAGTCGGTGCACAATTTCAAATGGAAATATCATGTATACGCTTCCAACCAGATCACTGCCCTCTCTTAACTCTATCCTGGATATAACAGAATCCTTCTCTGTTCTTAATTGCTGTGCAGTCCAGTGAATGGATACTGATTCGACTTTGATCACTCTACCAATGAAGAATTGCAAATAAATCATTGACTTTGAAGCGGCAGTCTTCAATATCTGCTTCAGCATTTTTTTTTCAAATTCTTTTGCCTTTGTTTCAGTCAATTTTATCGCCTCCATTTATAACCCTGAGAATATACATAATTCTTGTATCCTGCATCATTCAATACCCCCCATAATTTCCTTTATCTTTTCTGTAATTTCCTCTTTCGAAAACGGTTTCGTGATATGGCCTTTTGCTCCTATCTTCATCAAATCCACAAGTATATTCCTATCTTCCAACACCGTAACCATCAATATCTTTGCCGCTGGGTCATTATCAAGTATCGCCTGTGTCGCTGCCTTTCCGTCCATAGGTTCCATTATAACATCCATCAATACTACGTCTGGTTTGAGATTCATATACTTCCGAATTGCCTCTTCGCCATCTGCAGCTTCGCCAACTACTTCAAATCCCGCCTCGGTTAATATGTTCCCAAGGACCGTCCTTATGTATGTGGAATCGTCCACTAACAATACTCTTACTTTTTTCATCTCTTATTTGTCCCCCTCCTTATTTATCTCCTCTTAGCGCTTTTTCTGCGTTTTTATTTGCCATAGTTTCATCACTGAGTGTGAACCGTTCTACCACCTCATGGAGTTCTGCGGCAATACCTACCAGCTTCTGCTCCGCAGTTGTGAGCTGTTTCATAACGAAGGTTAGTTCCTGGGCAGATACAGCAGATTCATCAGAACTTGCTGCTGTTTCCTCTGCAATTGCAGACACCCCTTCCACCATCTTTACCACAGATTCGATACTTGTCTTCTGCTGGGCTGCTGCTTCTGAAATCGCCCGCGCTGCATTTGTTGTCTGCTTCAGTGTGAACGAGATGTTATCTAAAACCTGTGGACATTTGTTTGTTGCTTCCCTGCCTGCTCTTACTGATTCTTTCATTGTTTTCACTGCCTCTGATGTGGATACCGTTTCCTTCTGTACAGACTTCACAAGTTCTGCAATTGCAACTGCGGATTTTTTGCTGCTCTCTGCGAGCCTGTGTATCTCTTCTGCAACCACACCAAACCCTTTGCCTGCATCACCAGCCCTCGCAGCTTCTATTGCGGCATTCGATGCCAGCAGGTTTGTCTGGGATGCGATGTCGGTGATAACATCCAGTGTCTTGGAAATTTCCTCTGCTCTCTGAGTCATAGTCCCAACTGTTACTGATGTCGTCTCCGCTACCTCTGATAGTCTCTGCATGCTTTTAGTAGTCTCTTCCACGGTTTTAATACCTCTCTGGATACTCTCATTCGCAGCAAATGCCGCCTTGTTCACTTCATCCGCCCGATCGGATACCTCCGTACCAGCCTTTGCAATCTGCTCAAGAGACAGGGATGCCGCTTCTGTCTTTCCTGCCTGATCCTTTGCACCTTTTGCTATCTGCTGCACTGATGCTGCTACCTGCATTGTGGACGTACTCATCTCAGTACCCGAGGCTGCAATACCCTGAGCAGAAGAAGCAACAGTATTGGCAGAATCCTTCACCTGAGCAACAAGGGTGTTGAGGCTATCAATCATGCTGTTTATCGTGTCCTTCAACTGCTGCATCTCTCCCTTTGCATCTACCGTGATTTTTTGCGTGAGATCACCAGTGGCTATAGCGGTGGCTACCTTAGCAATGTCGCCTACCTGAATTCTCAGGTTTGCCGCCAGCTTGTTCACATTATCAGTCAGCTCCTTCCAGGTCCCCTCAATACCCGGTACTTCCACCTGTGCGCCGAGTTTACCTTCTACTCCTACTTCTCTTGCTACCCTTGCTACTTCACTGCCAATTAGATTGAGATTATCAACCATCTTCGCTATCCTCTCACTTAAAATTACCGATACCAGAGCGACAACTATAAACATAGAGGCTCGAATTATATCAAAGATAATATTCGTCTCCATACCAACAAGAAAATGACTGAACATGAGCAGCGAAGCTAAAATAATTGCCACGACTAAACCTTTTCTTCTCCACCACACCGATGCTAAAATAATCGGAATGTAAAAGAAGTGTGTAAAAACAACCTCGGTTAAAAGTACCACTTGACTATAATAAGTGAGAAAACAGCAAATACCTAACAGGGCAGCTATTACGATAAATTTATATAATCCTTTTTGTTCTTGAACCATCATATCACCCTTTTTGTTCGATGATAAATAATATATAACAAACGTATTATAAACACATTTAAGTAAACGTTTGTGAGTGATTTTTTTGCGCCGCTCCTTTCTCTTCCTGCTCCTCAAACTCCTTCAGTTCTTCTAAATCCGTCTTTGCCAGCACTTGCTTCAGATCGAGTAAGATGATGAGCCGGTTCTCAACCTTACCCACACCCCACAGATACTCCTTAGAAATCTCTGTTGTAACCATCTCAGGCGTTGCCTCAATATCAGATACCGGAATCCTCAATACTTCTGTTGCTTCATCAACAAGCATACCAACAGGCTTGTCCTCCAGCTCTGCTATAATTATCCTTGAATTCGCATCTATCGCCTTTGGCACAAAACCAAACTTTTTCCGGAGGTTTATGACTGTGAATAGGCTGCCTCTGAGATTTATTATGCCCTCAATAAAACCGGGAGTGTGAGGTACTCTTGTAATTTTTGTTATCCTTGCAATCTCCTTTATGTTCATCACATCCATGCCGAACTCTTCAGCCCCAAGTCTGAAGATAACAAATGGTTTCGTCTCCTCAACATCTGCAGCCGTTCTTTCTTCTGGCATCTAATATCACTCCCTTATTTTTAGCACTTCTGTGGCTGCTGTAACCTCCACCGCTGCCCCACCAAGTTTGAACTTTGCCACTGCATCCTGAAGTTCTGTGGCAATACCTACCAGCTCCTGACCTGAAGTTGTGAGCTGTTCCATAGCGGAGGTTAGTTCCTGGGCAGATGCTGAAGATTCCTCAGAACCTGCTGCTGTTTCCTCAGCAATCGTGGATATCCCCTCCACCATCTTTACAACAGATTCAATACTCGTTTTCTGCTGTGCTGCTGCTTCTGAAATCGCCCGGGCTGCATTTGATGTCTGTTTCATGGTAAATGTGATGTTATCAAAAGCCACTGAAGATTTATCTGTTGCTTCCCTGCCTGCTGTCACACTTTCTGTCATTGTTTTCGCTGCCTCTGAGGCAGATAATGTTTCCTCCTGTACAGACTTCATCAGTTCTGCAATCTCACCTGCGGATTTTCTGCTGTTCTCTGCAAGCTTGCGTACTTCTTCTGCAACCACAGCGAAGCCCCTGCCTGCCTCACCAGCCCTCGCAGCTTCTATCGCGGCATTCAATGCAAGCAGGTTTGTCTGCGACGCGATGCCTGTGATAACACCCAGTGTATTGGCAATTTCCTCAGCCCTCTGCGTCATGGTCTCAACCGTTTTTGATGTTTTCTCTGATACCTCTGATATTCTCTGCATGCTTTCGGCAACCTCACCCGCTGTTTTAAGACCTGTCTGGGCACTCGCATCCGCAGCAGATGCTGCTTTGTTCACCTCATCCCCCCTGCCGGATACCTCAGTAGCAGCCTTTGAAATCTGCTCAACAGACATGGATGCCGCATCTATCTTCTCTGCCTGCTCCTGTGCACCCTTTGCTATCTGCTGCACCGATGCTGCTACCTGTGTTGTGGATGTGCTCATCTCGGTACCCGAGGCTGCAATGCCATGAGCGGATGAGGCAACCATATTGGCGGAATCCCGCACCCGGGTAACAAGGACGTTGAGGCTATCAACCATGCTGTTAATTGTCTCCTTGAGCTGCAGAATATCTCCTTTTGCATCCACAGTGACTTTTTGCGTGAGGTCTCCATCGGCTAATGCAGTGGCTACCTTAGCAATGTCACCTACTTGATTTTTCAGGTTTGCAGACAGCATATTCACATTATCAGTCAGCTCCTTCCAGGTCCCCGCAATACCCGGCACTTCTCCCTGCGCACCAAGTTTCCCTTCTACTCCTACTTCCCTTGTTACCCTTGATACTTCACCGCCAATTAGGTTGACTTTTTCAACCATGCGGTTAATCGTCTCCTTGAGCTGCAGTATATCTCCTTTGGCATCCACCGTGATTTTTTGTGTAAGGTCTCCATCAGCTAATGCGGTGGCTACCTTAGCAATATCTCTAACCTGATCTCTCAGGTTTGCAGACAGCATGTTCACGTTATCAGTCAGCTCTTTCCAGGCACCCGCAATACCCGGCACTTCTCCCTGTGTGCCAAGTTTCCCTTCAACGCCTACTTCCCTTGCTACCCTTGATACTTCACCGCCAATTAGATTGAGCTTATCAACCATGCCGTTGATCGTGTTCTTGAGCTGCAGTAGCTCTCCTTTTGACTGCACCGTGATTTTTTGTGTAAGGTCACCATCGGCTAATGCCGTGGCTACCTTAGCAATATCTCTAACCTGATTTGTCACGTTTGCCGCCAGCATGTTCACATTATCAGTCAGCTCCTTCCAGGCACCGGCAACACCCGGCACTTCTCCCTGTGTGCCAAGTTTCCCTTCTACTCCTACTTCCCTTGTTACCCTTGATACTTCACTGCCAATTAGATTGAGACGGTCAACCATGCCGTTGATGTTGTCCTTGAGCTGCAATATCTCCCCTTTTACATCAA
Source organism: Candidatus Methanophagales archaeon (assembly GCA_029241965.1). Lineage (GTDB taxonomy): Archaea > Halobacteriota > Syntropharchaeia > Alkanophagales > Methanospirareceae > QENJ01. Next base: position 249 of record JAPWVK010000074.1, on the reverse strand, counting down.
CGGTGATTTTTTGCGTGAGGTCGCCATCGGCTATTGCGGTGGATACCTTAGCAATATCTCTCATCTGATCTGTCACGTTTGCCGCTAGCGTGTTCACATTATCGGTCAGCTCCTTCCAGGCGCCGGCAACACCCGGCACTTCTCCCTGCGCACCAAGTTTCCCTTCTACTCCTACTTCCCTTGTTACCCTTGATACTTCACCGCCAATTAGGTTGACTTTTTCAACCATGCGGTTAATCGTCTCCTTGA
>JAPWVK010000073.1 GCA_029241965.1 Candidatus Methanophagales archaeon | reverse complement strand
CCAAATTTTAGTGATATATCAACTACTATATCATTATTAACCCCTAATTCTTGTCTTAATCTTGTGAAATCTCGTGGTTTTTAATCTCGCTATACAAATACAAAGTATTTATTGCTTTACGGCAAAGCATAAGTTGAAGAAAAATGAACGAACTCGCGATAGAACTGCCCGCAGGCGTTGTAAAATCTCTGGAAATAACAGGAATATATGGTGAAAAGCTAAAAGAGGAAACAAAAAGAGCATTGGCTGTCGAACTTTTTGAAAGGAGCAACTTTCTTTAGAAAGTTCTGCAAAACTTGCAGGAATGCACTTATCCGATTTTATGACGTTTTTAGCGAAGAAGAAGATCCCTATCGTAGATTACACCAATGAAGAGATAGAAGAGATTAAAATGGGTTTGGAAAGTATCAAAACGCTATGAAAATGTTGGGTACGATGGATGAAAAATTAAAAAATCACTTGATTTTTCGACTGTGCCGCAAAACCGTGAACTTTGAGTCCTACACCCTCCTATCCTTTCCACCCAACCGGCATTATATACAGCGGTACCTCCTGCTCTTCCGCATTCACGAGGTCTTTAACTCTATCGTCAATAAACGCACCTATGACTACCGTTCCGAGCTCTAAGGAAACAGCCTGCAAATACACATTCTGTGCCGCATGCCCTGCTTCCATATGCACATATCTAATGCCTCGGTCACCGTATTTCCATGTCGTTCGTTCATAAACCGCGGTAAACACAACGGCTATGGCAGCATCCGTTACGCATTCTTGTCCGCCAGCAGCTTCTGCAAGCTCCTCCCTTTTATCTCCGTCCACCACTTTTTCCAGTTCATGCTCTACCGGTCTATACTTGTAAACGCCTATGTCTAAGCCTTCTACGTCTCCCACAACCAGGTATAGCTCAAGCGGATATAATGCACCAGCCGACGGTGCTGTTCTTCCTTTTCCTGTAATACCCTGAGCAGCCCAAAGTAGCTGTGATACCTCCTCAATGCTTAAGCCCTCACCTGAATAAAGCCGTATTGATCGTCTTTTCGATAAAGCCTCTTCTACAGATGTGTTACTCATATAATTCGGTGCGGGAAGTTTTATCCGTTCACCTACTTCTACCTTCTGCATCACGTTCTTTGCAACGGCGGGTTTATGCGTAACAAGAACTGGAAACGTTATTGCGATAGCCACCACTAATACGATTGCTATAACCACGCCTATCAAGGTTTTAGTTAGCATTTACACATATCCTCTTCAAATGATACAAGGATTGACTGTTAGCGTTATGCCATGACAACGGAATAAATAACAAATTCAAAAAAATAAAAAAGAAAAAAAGAGTTGGGGATTTAAGCGCTCGGCTTAGCCAACAACTTCGTCTTCTTCAGTATCTCCCCGGTTCTGGCATGTGGCATACGAACTAAGCTGTCGGTCTGCTTTTCCATCTCACGCGCTTCAAAAGCAAAGTTCGATGCCGCTCGCAGGAGTTCATGCGCTGCCGCCACCATCGGCACGTAGCCCGCAGGGTCTTTCATCATGAAGCAGCCCTTTGCGTCCATCTCCGCTACTTTCTCCAACATGTTATAAGCGGCGATGGCTTTCGCCTTTGCATACGGATTCGAGAACTGCGCTCTTTCTACTGCTTTCTCCGCAGTTGCTATTATCTGCGGTAATTTCACTTCTTCGCCCTTCTGTATCGCTGCTATAACAGCGTCAAATTCCTCTTGCATCAATCTCACTATGCCTGTTATGGACAGAACGGCGAGTACATCGGCATTGAATATACTCATCTCCACGGGGTCTAAGAACTCTCGCCTCGCGCCTATCATCGGGTCACCTGGTATTATAATGTAGCCAAATCCGTCTTCTTTTAATTTATCTACCGCTTTTTTCGCGGGGCCATCCGAGATGACTATGCAAGGTATTCCCTTCTCCTTCGCCATCTCGCGTGCGCTCTTAGGTCCAGGCAAAGCGGCATTTGGACTGACTACCACAACCAAATCTGGGTCCCAGTCCAGTAACCGTGGAGTATCAGCCGCCTGATCCGGCGACATCTTCGCTCCCGTACCCAACACACGAGCATCTATATCCTCCCTATCTGCTCTCTCGTCCAGCAACAAATCCACTATTCTTGAAGCCCCTATATTCCCCAATTTCACAAATCCTATTTTCACCACTTTCATCTGTAATCACGTTTTAAGATTACGTGAATGAAACATAAAAAACTATTTGTTTTTGCACAGTGTACGCAAATATTAACTTTAACCTACGTGCCATCCAAATGCAGAGGCTATCCTACAATTGATTTTGAGCCTAAATAATCACTTCTTTTTATGTTTAAACCCCTATTTGTCTTTCTTTTTCCGCTATTTTCGGATTGTTGGACAGCCTCTGTAATGCTAAAACTTCATAATCAAGCTACCCACATTCGCTCTTATCTAAAGATTTCTAAGGTGGTAAAGGAACTGATTGGTTTATCTTTCACAATCCCTCTAATGAAAGCGTGGGTATATTATAGGTAACCAATTCAGAATACGCGAAAGGGGTGAACACCAGATTATGGATACTATGGGTAAAGTGGTAGTTATTTTCTCTTTGCTCGGTGTTTGCTGCTTATATGTTGTATCCTTATTGGTAGTCCCACCTTACGTGCCTTTAGACGAGGCCGCACGTCATGAAACTGCATTCATACGCACGAAAGGTGTTATCACAGACTTAAGCTTCTCGGCATCGGGAAACATGTACATGAATATACGAGAAAACCAAACAGAACTGCTGGTATTTATTAATTCCGCAGATGGTGAGGCCGAGGAATTAGACCTGTGCTATGGCGATGAAATAGAGGTCGAAGGTAGAATACAGTTGTACAATGGCAGGTATGAAATTATAGCCCCGATAACGGGGATAAAAAAATTGCCCCGGGGGAGTAGTAATATCTCTTTCGTTTCACAGATAGCAATGCGACCAGAGGCGTATGTAGGAACGCGGATAAGTGTTGTAGGCTACGTAGATGACATATTCAAGCGTGTGTTTTATCTCGGTGATGCTAAAGGCCGATACCGTATGAGAGTGGAAGTGGACGATATTCCTCTCTCCGAGCTGCAAAAGGAGGATAAGATAATAGCAGATGGCATATTTGTATATAACGCTGAGAATATGAGGTATGAGTTGAATCTTATCTCATTGAGATGCAGTAAGTAGAAGGAACCACCCTTTACGAGAATGCTTCTTCCAACAACTTCGCCACTGCATAAGCAGGAAAAGTTGTCGATATCTTACTTCCATATCGAAGAGAAAGCGATGTCAATTCCATATTCAACGAATCCGCAGCTTCCTTTACGATAAAATCACCTATCCCTGCAGATACCACCTTTTTCAATCCATAAATATCCTTCATCTTTGCCATCGAAGCAGTCAACTCCTCTGTCTGTGCTCTTTTCACATGCCCTGCAATGCTGACCGCACCTTCTTCTTCTATCTCCTCAAGGTCACTACATACCACCCTCGCCAGCCTACGCATCGCACTCAGTCTGCTCTTTTCCGCTTCTTCCCGACCTACAAAGGCATAACTATCCGGGCTTTCACAACTGTAATCATCCGCAGTTATGCATCCGAGGACGAGATAAGCGTCAGCGGTTATTGCGAACAGTTCCGAAGAAATTCGGTATTCTTCTCCGCAAATATTAACTTTTTTTAGCATTGTGGCAACGTTGGTCCTTACGATTCCGGAATAGATTAGCTCGTGCGATTTCAGTCTTTCAAGGTCTCTTCTCTTCGCCTTTATCTCTCCCCCTGCTATTGGAATTACATCAGTTGTGGTACTGCCGATGTCAACGAATATCACCTCTCCGTATAGCCCAGATACGAGCTTCGCAGATGCGAGCCAGTTCGTGGAAGCGAAGGAAAGCGGGTCTTTATCTACCTCAGAGCCGTCTCTAAACATGCAAGCCGTATCGAGAAAATTGAGTTTATCAAACGTGGAGGATAACGCCTTTTTAATATGTAAAACACCCGCCCTTTTTGATTCGAAACAGTCACATAGCTCACCTGTCATCACCACGCCCACAGCTTCTATCTCTGTCTTAAACTTCTGTTTCGCTTCGGGCAGCACGTCGTTTAGAATCGCATCATTTCTCCACAAAGGTGCGTAAACAGAATCTACGAACCCGTCTGAAGTGGCTATTTTTGTATTCGCCCCGCCTACATCTACACCTACGATCATAGCACTCAATCACAAAAAACTTTTTGCATGCAAGAATATATGTTTCTTCACTCAAACTTTCTTCTTGAGATAAGGTATATGTGCAACGATAAAAAGAGCGGTAGTGATAGGACAACGGCGTTTAGGGAACGGCTACAGAAGTTGCAAAGTAGCGTCAGAAGTTGTATTGAATCGGTAGAGGCGGAGTTAGACGAACTGGTTGGCATAAAAGGAGAATTAAGCGGTATTGCTAAGGAGCAGGAGCGAACACAAGCGAATCTAAAAGATAAAATGGATGGGGGAGAGCTGGACGAGATTGGGGACGCCATTGAGGTACTGGAAGAGGAACTGGAGGAAAAGAAACGTAAAATGACGTTACAGGGGGCGGAAGAAGAAGCAAAAAAGGCGGAGGAGTATTCAACAGAATTACAATATTTAAGGGCGGAATTCGATAACTACAAGCGCAGAGCGGAGAAAGATAAGCGAGCTTTTGCCGATTATATCCTACAATGTTTTATAGCGGAATTACTGCCAATCAAGGACTATTTAGAGCTTGCAATGAGTCACGCGAAGGATAATGATACGTCGGAAGGTCTGGTAAAAGGTGTGGAAATGACAGTGAAGCAATTCAAGGAGCTTCTGGAAAGAGAGGGGCTTGAGGAGATAAAAGCAGAAGGTGAGCAATTCGATCCATTTAGACATGAGGTTGTATCAAAAGAGGTAAACGAGGCACATCCCGAGAATACTGTTATTGACGTGACCCGAAAGGGCTATCTTCTTCATGATACGGTTATAAGACCTGCGATGGTGAAGATAGCGATACGGAAGAATGATGAAAAGGAGAATTCTTAAAAGTTTGGTATTCGTATAGCGAATTTTTAAAACCACGAGATTAACACAAGGAATTGGGATTAATGTGGGATAATGTGGCCTATGGCATACTAAAATCTGGTTACTGTCCTTCTACTCTCGTGGAAATCTGTGTAATCTTGTGGTTAGCTAAACAAATACAAACTTTGAATGTTTCGGAATGTTTTTTTGTATTTTGATTATAGCACTATCTTTTTAGTATTTCTTTCACTCCTCTTCCAGTCAAATACGCCCCTATCCCAATCATACAAATAAAGTAAATTAATACTATTATAATGATTTCATAAGCCATAAATTCGCGACTAACGAATGTACTTGCGGTTATAAACGAAACTAAGAGCATAATCGCCCCTAAGGGGACAAGTATAACTCCTGTAACCGCTGGACTATCCGTTAGCGTTACGCCTTTTCCCGTTAGATAACCCCCAATTGCTATCATATACAGGAGGAAGACAATCTTCGCGATAAACAATTCCTCGAAGACGAATTCTCCTCTGACAAACGTATTTGCGACCATGAACGAAAAACAAAGCATGAACAACCCAATGGGTGCTAATACTACGCCAATAATCATTGAATGTTCTGGCAATGCAGCACCTTTTTCCGTCAGATAAGTACCAATCCCAATCATACAGCTAAGGAAGACAATCCGTATTACATAGGACTCATCTATCGGGAATTCTCCAATACAGAAATTATATGCAGTTATGAACGAGTACAAAAGCAATATCAATCCAACAGCCGTGATTAACACTCCTGTAATTCTTCTTGAACTCCACCCGGCATTTTGTGTCTTGACTATTGCCTCCTTTTCTTCATTCGTTAGTCCTTCACTTTTTACAGGCGCTTTAAAGCTTTCGCGACCCATTACATAAATCAATGCGCCAAATATTATTGCCAGTACCACGGCTACTACCCCACCAAGCGAGGTATATACCGTGACCGGGGCTCTTCTCCTCGAACTCCAAGGCTCATATAATTCGCCCGCCTCGTTATTTGCGGCACTCTCCAGATTTGATAAGCGTGAACTTTGCTCGGATATTGAACCTGAAATTAGCGAAACATTTCCTCTTAGTGATTCCACCTGGTCATTCAAATCACCAACATTATCCGCAAATGTAGATATTCCCCTGGTCATTATTGACTCGGTGGTCGTTGCCTCAGAAGTTGACTCCGCAACCAAGTTTAATGCGTACTCCGCATCGGTAAGGGTGCCACTTATATTAGATAGACGACCACCCGCATCATCAGATTCAGTTTTTAGCGTCTCAAAAGCGGATAAAGTTTTTTGTATATTGTGCTGTAATTCAGGGTCCATCTCTTTGCCCTTCTTTAAATCATCAACCCCTTGTGTAACATTAGAAAGGTTATTAGTTACACATGTAGAAGCCGCATCCCATTCGTTTAAATCATCATTTAATACTTCTAAATCTAGTCTTAGCGATGTTATCCCTGGATATGACCTTTTTATAACGTCCAATGCACATTCACCCCCAAAAAATAGGCCTTTCAGCTCGGATATTTTATCTGTTACAGAACTCGTAACAGATGCGACATCGGATATGGCACTGTGAAATCTCTGGATCGTATTAAGATATTCGTTCAATTCCCTAATGTCTTGAGAACTCAATTCTGAGGCGGCTCTTTTCCATGCTATCTGCGATAAAACAGATTTCGCAATGTTAGGGTCAGATACCTGCGAACCCTCTGCTGAGATGATTTCAATACCGCTCGCGTATGGGAAAATATTATAGTAGTTTATGACATAATAGGTGGTGCCATTATAGCTAACTGTATCAATGACCCTTGAATAGGTATCGAGGACTTCTTTATGTTGATATGCTATCTCCGAAGTAGTGGATTGTGCTGATGCCATTGCTGGCGCCAGTAATAGGACCAAGACCAAAATAACAGCTAATTTTTGTATCTTGTTTTCTAACATTTTATGATAGCTCTTTACCACCAATTTTTATTTATCCTGTTTGTTATATATGCGCTGCATTTATAAAAGGTTTAGTATATAAGAGTTATGTAAAAGTGTTTGAGAGCTTGTTCCATAATTAGATGTTCTGGGAAAATGATTGTTTGTTTTTCGTTATAAAGCTCTATTTTGGCTTACTTTTGTTGAGATTGTGGATTCTGAGATGGCTTTTTTTTATGCGGGTGTGGCACGGCAGTGGCTTTTGCAATAGTGCCATGCAAAAGAACTAACCTCAAACTATTATATGAGCAGGTACTATAAGTGTTAGAAATGAGTGACATAAATCATGCTTTAGTTGCGAAAACGCACCCGCCGATGTACCTCATGCATAAATATTGGGCTCGGAAACCATCCAATGTCGTAAGGGCGTATATCGAACATTACTCAGAAGTTGGCGACATTATCTTGGACCCATTCTGTGGTAGCGGTCCTACTCCAATAGAAGCAATACAGACTGGCAGAAAGGCGGTTGCTGTTGATCTTGATTCTATGGCAATTTTTATTACCGAATGCACTGCAATGCCTGTGGATCTTAAAAAATTTGAAGAATCATTCGATAAAATTAAAGAATCGGTAAAAGAAGAGATATGTGCACTTTATAAAACAAAATGCGAACATTGCGGTAGGATTGCCAATTATAATGCGGTGATATGGAGAAATGACACTCCAATGGAAATAAGACATGGCTGCACATGCCAAAAGAATGGGAAAAACTTATGGAAGAACGTTACAAAAGAAGATGCTGAAACTATCGAGAAATTAAAGGATAAGAAGCCATGCTGGTTTCCGGATAACGAATTAATCTGGAATACACGGGTAAACGTTCATAGAGGCATGAAAGTCTCCGAACTCTTCACGAAAAGGAATTTATATGCACTTTCACTGATTTTAAATGAGATTGAAGGAATAAAGAATAAGAAAATACGGAAGATGATGCTATTCGTATTTTCATCTGCCCTGCCTCAAGCGAGTAAGTTGGTCTGGGTTTATAGAACCCCAAAACGAAATAGGGATGTTGGCGGATGGGCGACAAGAGGCTATTGGGTGCCCGATGAATATTTCGAGATTAACGCTTGGAATTGCTTTGAAAACCGATTTAAGAAGATACTCAGAGGAAAAAAGCAATCCAATGAAGAGATAAAAGAATACACAGAGGCAAAATCATTCGATGATCTAAAAACGGACAAAAACGTCCTGCTTTTAAACCAATCCTCGCTTGATCTGTCAAATATCCCTCCTAATAGTATTGATTACGTCTTTACCGATCCGCCTTATGGTGACAGCATTCCCTACCTTGAATTGAACTATATGTGGGCATCTTGGCTGAAATTCGATGCTAATTTCGAAGATGAAATTATCATAAGCGACAGCCCTGTAAGAAATAAGAATTTTGAGATGTATGAAAAAATGCTGGGGGCGGCATTTAGGCAGGTGTATCGGGTTTTGAAACCTGATAAATACCTTACTGTTACATTTCACAGTACCGACATCAAGATATGGAATTCAATTATCAAGGCTGTGGTGATGGCTGGTTTCGATCTAGAAAAAATTATTTATCAGCCTCCGGCACGCCCTTCTGCGAAAGGTCTTTTACATCCTTATGGTAGCGCAGTGGGTGATTATTACATCCGCTTTAGAAAACCAAAGAATGAACAGCTTGTGACGGAAAAAGAGATGGACCTGCAGACCTATGAGAAGGAAGTTATCTCCGCAGCAATGAGGATAATGGGGGAGCGTAGAGAACCAACAATTTATCAACACATTCTGAATGGCATCATGGTTGAATTGAATGGTGGAAGGAACGTGCCCATCGGCGCAAGGAATATAGAAACAATCCTGAAAGACCATGTTGGGACGGAACTTGAACTCATCCCGATACAAGATACAAAAGGCAAGGTTATTGGAGAGAAATGGTGGGTTAAAGGCTGGGACCTTTCGCATTTTTCACAACCAGCACTCACGGACCGTGTAGAACGTGCAGTTATAAACGTATTAGATCGCAAAGTGAAAGTATCACTTGACGATATTCTTCAGGTTATCTTTATAGAATTTCCAAATGCCCTGACACCCGATGCACAAAGCGTTAAAGCTGTCTTAGAAGAGTATGCAACGAAAACAAAAGATGGAAACTGGATGTTAAAACCTGGATATTCGGAGAAGGAGCGGACATCAGAACATTCAAGAATGATCTACTATCTTGCGAAGATTGGTAAGAAGATAGGATATGAAATATGGATTGGTCAGAGAGAACAGGGCGATAGTTACAACAGAACGAAATTATCAGACCTGTGCGACCAACTGCCAACATTTAGATTCATTGTATCAGATGACCACACACTCGATAGAATCAAACAGATTGATGTTATCTGGCACGAAAGCGGGAGGATAAAGTATGTGTTTGAAGTGGAGAATACGACAGGAATCACAGATGCCATCATAAGGGGTTCTAACATCAGATCTGTTGCACCGGGTGTAGCGCTCGATATAAAAAAGTATATCGTGATTCCTGAATCACGAGAGGCGTTATTAGCTAAGAAATTAGAAGAACCGATCATAAAAGAGAGTCTAAGAAAAGATGTATGGGGTTTCATCCGTTATGGCGATTTAGAGGTGCTTTATAAGAGCATACATAAGGGGGCGAGTTCAACTGATATTGAAAGGCTTGGTAGAAAACCTGTGTTAAGAAACCACGTCCAAAAGAATATTTATGAATTTGAATAAGCTACCGACAAACGCATTGAGAGTGTTTTGGGATTTAAAGCTTGTATCACAATACATTTTTAGCTTATCCTAAAATTCTTTTTCTTCTTTTTGTGCCACAGCACATGGATTGCCTGCCAAGTTATTGCCATTTTCCTGCTCTTCCTATTATTACCGAAATCGAAAACCAAAAACCTTTTATGTATTGTTACCTTAACAACACAATTGCAGGCTATATATGATAAACTGAGTGGTATATGACTTATGTCCGAACAAACAAAAATGCGTGCTCCGAACATACATCCAAATCCCGAATATTACATTGAACGGGAAGATGAAATTAAGCGGATAGAGAACTTTATCGAAAGAACGGATGGTGCCGTAATAGGTTTGACTGGTGTGAGAGGCGCCGGAAAGTCAAGCGTCATGGAAAAGATTGTTAAGTATGCTGAAGGCAAGAGGTATTTCACGCTTACAATTAGTTCTCCCACAGGATATGACGAAAAAGCATTCTTCAGGATGGTTTTTATGCGACTCTGTGAAGAAGTGAATAAAAAAATCGAAGAAACATTTAAGATACGAACATCGTTAGAGAAAATTGCTAAGAGTGAAAGAAGAAAAAATGCCACAATATTTTGTTTAATTGTATTAGTCCCAATTTTTTTATTCACTATAGGTCTTACTGCTGACACCGATATCAAAGACACCGATATCAAATCCTACACCGGCATTGATTTAATAACTTCATCAATAATGACTATCTTCTATATCCTCGCACTTCCGTTTATTTTTTGGGGCATAAGAACCTCCCAGGAGTATAATAGGGCAAGAAAATACCCAAAAGAGGTTGGTTTGTATATAACAACCCAAGATATTCTTGAAAACCTGAAATATGAGAAAACAACGTCTTATCAAGCTGAAGCAATCGTGGGGGTTATTAGTCAAATAGCGGGCGTTTTTAAAATAGGAAAAGAGCTTAAAACAAGACCGTTTACATTACCTGGGCTGACATCCGAGTATAACGACTACATTTCTGATGTTATAAAGATTTTTGAGGGAAAAGCTATTATTTGTATTGACGAATTAGATAAAATTACTGATCCGGAACAAGTAAAAAAATTGTTACGTGGTGTTAAAGGCGTATTATACCAAAAGAACTGTTATTACCTGATTTCGATTTCTGAGGATGCGGTTAAATCATTTAAAACAAGGTTTTCGGCAGAAAGAGACATGTTAGAAAGTACATTTGATGAAATAATTGATTTGGATAAAATTAACCTCGAAACTGCAAGGGACATAGCAAAAAAAGGATGGGATACAAAGATAAGGAGGAACCATCTCAAAAGGTGAATAAGAGTATTGATATGATATGTGTGTTATCGGGTGGCATTCCAAGAGAATTAATGAGAAACTTAAGCGAAGTATCTATGAATGTGAAATGGGAGGATATAAACCCTATTAAAGCATGGAAGAAATTGTTTAAGAAAAAAATACGTGATTTCAAAAAAGAAGTTAAATTGGCCTCTATTAGCGAGGACATAAAAACAGAGATATACGAAAAGGTAGCGGAAATCGCTGATCAAGTTCCATCAGATAATTCGTCTAATAGAAAATTAAATAAAACGGCATTAAAATTAAGAGAGTCGGTAGAGGAACTTTATAGAACACTTGAGTCCTGGAACACTCAGGTAAAGAAAGAGAGAACTAAAGAAATTGATGAAACGGAAAAGAAATTCATCAAAGCGATAACTAAAGAAATTGATAAATTACAAAAAAGTACTTTGGAGTTAAAAATCTATGCAGTTATTTTTGAATATCTGAATAAAGATGTGTCAAATGGCGAAGAAGTTTTAAAGAATCTATTGAAAGCATATTCTATGCTACCATATAACAAAAAGTTGTCAGATAAAAATATCAACACTGCAATCTCCCTATTAACTGCATAAATCATCATATCAATAGATATTCTACGTCATTAATCAATACTTTTTTAACCCCCTCTATCCTCAAATTACACTATCTACTCCCTCATCCTCCTCCCCGTAAAATGCAAAAACACATCCTCTAAACTCGGTTTCCTCAGATTCACCGATTTTATCTCTATACCTTCTCGCTGTGCAACCGCCATAATCGTCGGAATCTTCAAATCACCACGTTCCATCTGCAACGTCACAACACCGTCATGCTCCCGGCAATCAGTAACAAACTCAAGCTTTTTGAACACCGCCCCTTTACTTCCCGTATTCATCTCCAAACTCACCAAATCCGAACCTATCAAATCTTTCAGGTTCTTTGGTGTGTCAAGCGCAATTATCTTCCCTCTATCCATAATCCCTACACGTTCACAGATATAATCCGCTTCTTCCATGTGATGCGTGGTCAAAACAAGCGTTATCCCCTTGTTATCGTTCAACTCCTTTATGTAATCCCATATTCTTCTCCTCGTGTGCGTATCCAGCCCCAGAGTCGGTTCGTCTAAGAACAGAACCTTTGGATGGTGAATAAAGCCTCTTGCAAGCTCCAACCGGCGTTTCATACCACCTGAATACTTATCCACTACCATATCCGCTTTGTCTTCCAGTTCAACGAGCTTTAAAACCTCTTCTATCCTTCCTGCTCGTTCTTTCCTGCTTATGCCATATATCCGCGCGTGAAAGTCCAGATTCTCCCGTCCTGTTAATCGCCAGTCCAAAGATGGTTCTTGAAAAACCACTCCTATACTCTTCCTCACGCTATCCTTATCCGTACTAACGTCAAATCCCGCTATCTTTGCCGTTCCTGAACTGGGCTTCAGCATAGTAGTCAATATTTTAATCGCTGTTGTCTTTCCCGCTCCATTAGGACCGAGCAACCCAAATATCTCGCCGTTTCCAACACTAAAAGAGATGTGGTCCACAGCAGCAGAGCCGTTGCCACTATATCTCTTCATTAAGTTCCTTACTTCTATTGCTTCCATCACCGGCTACTCTTTTGAGACCATCACTTCCGTTGCTTTAATCACCGCTTCTACCTCCTCACCTACCTTCAGCTCGAGGTCGTCCACAGCATCTTTAGTTATCACCGCAGTTATAACCGCCGGCGTAGAAACCCTGATTTTTACGGACGCCGCAACTTCTCCTTTCTCTATCGCTTCAATCACACCACTAATCCTGTTTCTTGCGCTTATTTTCATATCTAAAGCCTCCCAAAAATCCTTATCAGCCGCTAAACTCCCCAAATAATGCTCATACATATCATATTCTCGCAACACACGTTCGCCTTCTTCCGTTAGCTTCGCACCCCCTCCTCCCTTTGCACCCCCACGATATGTTTTTACCACCGGCGCACCTACCGCAGCCTTTATATGCTTTAGCTGCTCCCATGCCGTTCTATACGGAATATCAAGTTTTTTCGCTGCCTTTGCAATAGAAGACGAGTCACGAATCTCGCGAAGCAAATTCGCTCTTCCTTCTCCCACGATTGCCCTTCCTTGAAGTTCAATCCACGGTTTATACTTCGATTCGTATCTTCTTTTGGGTGCGGGCATAACTATTAAACCTATAATGGTTATCTCCTTTTATAACCTCTCGATTTCACACAACCTTTATTTAGATAAGAAAGCGTGCCAAAGCAACAATTTTTCGATTAAGCCCTCTTTAATTCCCCTTTCATCTTCCTCAATTCCAGCTTTAATATCTTCACCTCTACTTTTAACGTACCCAGAGGGACCCCCTTTTTCAATACTGGTGGCATCTGTGGTGTTTTTAGCACAAGAGCTTTTGTTTGGCAAACTCGGTCACAGGCACCACAGCACGTACATTTATTGTAATCTATGCTTGCTTTTTTCTCAACTACAGCAATCGCAGCATCCGGGCATGCCTCTGCACATTTCCCACACCCTACACACATCATCCGGTCAACAACAGGAATCCACATTCTATAGAAACATTTAAAAGGATCTCACCATAAATAAAATAACATAATAAATGTCGGGATAGCCAAGTGGTCTAAGGCGGTAGGTTGCTAACCTACTTCTCCGTATGGGGAGCGAGGGTTCGAATCCCTCTCCCGGCGCTATGTTGAACCCTATATCGGGCATATATGGGAAAATATTGAAGCGGGGAATCCTAAGTTCTCCTATATCCGTGAATAATGTCCTTCTCGTCCTGGATGAGACCGACCTTCTTCCCGACGAGTATATGTCTGACTCCACAATGGCAAAGGGACTGGAAAGGCTGAAGCACTTCATAAAGTGGTGCCATACGCTAAATATAGATAATATAAGCGTTTACGTTAGCGTCATCCGGGAAGGGTTGGATAAGAAGCTACTGGAAACCGCATACGCGCACCTCAGTGAGAGCATAACGATGGCATTGAGCAAAGAGGATGCTTGTATCGCAATATATACCGATGCACCAGAACCTGAGTACACAAAAGTCATTAATGAAGATAAAGCCATTACTGGGCGGCGAATAAACGTTTCTATTGGCTTGGGCGGGAGAAGCGAGCTAACGAAGGCGATAAAAGAGATTGCGAAATGCGTAAGAATCGGGGAGATAGAGCCTGACGAGATAAATGAGAAAATAATAGAATCTGAGCTAATCTTCAAATCAGAGCCCGACCTTGTCATCAGGTCTGGCACCACTCGTTTAACGGATTTCCTGATATGGCAATCGGTGTACAGCGAGTTTTATTTCACCGATGTCAATTGGTCAAACTTCAGAAAAATAGACTTCCTCCGGGCGGTTCGTGATTTCCAATGGCGTGAAAGGCGATTCGGGCGGTAAACAATCATAGGTCAAGAAAAGGCATCTTCTTCATCCACATGCTTACCGCACTCCGCGCCTTTTCTGGATTCGCGAAATTAATCTCTATCTCTTCGTCCTCGGCAAACCCCATGAACGGGTCTATCGTTCTTTTATTTACATCTGCCACCCATATCTGTGTGTCACCTATGTCGTGCTCACGGAAGAAGGAGATGAAAGGGGCGGGGGTCTTCTCTGTTGGAACAACGATCACCATTGTCCCCTTCGCCTCTGATGCGGCTGATATAGGGATGAAGTGCGGAACAAACTTAATCGAGGAGAAGATAAAGACATGCAAGGGCTTCTTATTCTCTTTCTCCGCGCTCAGTCCAAGGAATTCATACTCCCTCTTTCCGACTTTAACACTCAGAGTCTGCTTCTGAGTTAGAATCTGATACCCTGCACTTTCCAAGAACATTCCTACCACGTTCTTCAGTGTACTTAGAGGTGTTCTTATCGCAGTCCAGCGTAGAAACGCATCATCTAACTCCTCACTCAAATATCTGTGTGTGGGCAAACAGTAGAATATTTCACCCTGATAATTCACCTTCGTGTGCATATCAGGCGAGAATACAGAAATTTTATCTTCCCTCGTTGTTATGCTCCGGAAAATCAAGTCTTCTAAATTACCGTCTAAATCCCTCTCTAACTCTTCCCTTTCTACATCGCTCCGCGAACTTACACACCCCCTTATCCTCAGTGCGAGTTCACCTTCTGACATCACTTTATATTTCGACGAATAATCGGATAACTCGTGGAACACTCCCAATAACGTATCGCGTTTCATTTTTTCATCCTACTTTTTATTTACGTGCAGACAAAATAAGATTGTGAAAATGGTAAACAAATTTGCACATCGCATAGCGGACATAGAAATATCGGGCATAAGGAAAGCATTTGAAGCTTTGTCGGGCGATTTCATCAACCTCGGACTTGGTGAACCTGATTTTGACACACCAGAGCATATAAAAACCGCCGCGGTACAAGCGCTTAATTCGGGATTTACCGGTTATACATTCAACAAAGGCATAGAGGAGTTGCGGGATGCGATAAGCAATAAGTTCCTTAGTGATAATAACTTCTCTGTTAGTCCTGAGGAGATAATTGTTACTTCCGGAGCGAGTGAAGCATTACACATCGCTATCCTTTCCATAGTTGAAAAGGGCGACGAGGTGCTGATGCCGAATCCCTGCTTTGTCTCCTTTTCTGCGCTGACGAAGTTAGCAGAGGGAAAGCCGGTTGGCGTTCCGCTGAACGAAGACTTTACGATGTCAATAGAAGCATTGAAAGAAAAAATCACAACTAAAACAAAAGGGTTAATTGTAAATTCGCCCGCGAATCCCACGGGTACTGTAGAAAGCGAGGCAAGCATAAAAGCACTTGTTGACCTTGCCAGCGACCACCACATCACCATCATCTCGGATGAGGTCTATGAGTACATTATATACGATGGAGTGAAGCACATAAGTCCTGCAAGTTTTTCGGACGAGGTCATCACGATAAATGCGGTCTCGAAGACATACGCAATGACGGGCTTTCGGTTAGGATACCTCGCCGCTCCAGATGAATACACAGAGCAAATGTTAAAAATCCATCAATATATTCAGGCGTGTGCACCATCCATTTCGCAGAAAGCGGCACTTGCTGCTATCACGGGCCCTCAGGAATGCGTGTCCGAGATGAGAAACGAGTTTAAAAGGAGAAGGGATTTCGCCGTTGATGCGCTTCGCGATATGGATATGCAATTTCCGGTTCCAAAAGGTGCATTTTATATCTTTCCTCGTGTGGACGATGAAAACGAATTTGTGGAGCAGCTTAGGCTGAAGAAGATAATAGTCACACCCGGTTCCGCATTTGGAAGTCGTGGTAAGGATCACGTGAGAATATCATACGCTACAAGTTTTGAGGATTTGAGTCGCGCTTTTGAGTTAATGAAGGATATGTAATATTATTTTCGCCTCGACGAAGGAGGACGAGGCGCTTTATATGGACGTCTCATCTGCCTTTCACACCTCAAACATGTGGTCGTGATATATTCACCTCGGAGACGAACTCGTGCATTTTTCCCGGGTATTAAGAATGAGTAGCAATCTTTGCAAATCCACATTTTTAAATCCGATGGCAGCCGCACTCGATGCCGCATTCCAATCTTGCGAGCAAGTTGAACGTATCTATCACTTCGCTTTTCCTTGCCTTTCTTCGCCTCAACTGCTGCAAGCTCTAACAGCCGCTCTATTCGCTGTAATGCGATATATTTAACCCCCTTCTTTCTCTTCATACAGACTTCCCTTGAATTAGAAAGGAAGTTTTATTGTAACTACTCACCCACTACGAATTTATTGCAGATAAGACTTTATATTATCCATCCCAATAGTTGTAAATAAAACCTTTCAATTGATGGAGGAACAATGCGATGAATATACCTACCCGTGATGAAATTCGTGAAGCT
>JAPWVK010000072.1 GCA_029241965.1 Candidatus Methanophagales archaeon | reverse complement strand
TCTTTCTCCACAGATAGCTCCATAATTCGTCCATTTGCAAATACAAGGAACTGAAGTTGTGGTTTCGTTTACACAACTCTTGTTTTATCAGTACCTCGTAGTGCGGCGCTATCCGCCGTATCCATCGCTCCACCGTTTTCTCCTGTTTTCCCGTAACAGCAGCAATCATCCCCACACCCACACCCACACCCACACCCACACCACACATGTACATGGCCATCGCCATCACGATAACATAGATCGGCGTGCGAAGACCTTCTAATGGTGTCCCTTTTATTCTATTGAACCGCGCTTCGCACCGATTACACTTGTATTCTTGTTCACCGTTCTTTTGGTGTCCATACCTGATCACGTCTTAGTGGTTAACTATTCCATAAATATCGCAATTCTGATTGGAGCATGCCTGATCATGATCCTCCCGCTTGCGGCCTCGTTTTTTTTAGATCCTTCATTCATCTTTTTATTATTGCATTGGTGGTAAAAGTTAAAAATGAATGAAATAAGTACCCCCACTATAAGGGGGGAGCACCTAATTCAGATATGTTTAAGAATCTTTATTCTTGTGATTTAGACTATGAGTATAGTTATTCAGAAACTCTCGCCATTGGTGTACTGGCTCTTTGTGAACTTGATTATTTGAAATTTAAAGAAACGGTAGAAGACTTATGCAAAATCGTAAAATGTGATTTTGAACAAGGAGTGGAAGGTTATTGGGGTGAAATTGATCAGTGCTCAGATGGAACAACATATCTGCCAATCAAAGAAACACCATTGGCTATTGAAGCTCTCGAAGGGTTTTTGGACCAAAAGATGACTGCGTAATAAAAGCCATAGAGTCGATAAAGAGAGATCAAAAAGAGGATGGAAGCTGGGGATTTGTAGATGATACCGCTTATGCTTGTCTTGCGTTAGTAAGCGCTGGCAAGGGACCAAAAGTATCTTTGGAAGATGTAGAATGGTGAGATAGGCTAAGGAAACAGGAATTAAGATATATAAAGACCTATTTCGTTCACACGTCACCCAAATATTTTGAGGAATACCATGTTGAAGATATACAGAAAATAATAAAGAGGATGCTTCACTCTGCCAAATCAGAAATAAAGATATTATCTCCTTGCATTGAGATACTGCATGATGAATTGATAAAAATAATAACTGAGAAAACAGAATTATCCTTTAAAATGATATGCAGACCGAAGGACGATAAAGGCGCAAATAGAAAAGGTATTGATCTGCTAAACAAACATACGAAAGGAAATTGCAAAAGTAATTGGAAAATCCAACCCAGGATGGTGATAGTAGATAAACACGAGGTATTAATATCTTCCTCAGATCTTGATCGGAACGGTTTAATTGATCAATATAATGCGGGCATATGGACAAGAGACAAGGAAACTGTGGACGAGGCGATAAAGTTTTTTGAAAATATTTGGACGGTATCTAACGATAAAACACAATCAAAAGAAGTGAAACGGAGTTAACATGGACAAAATCGAACTTCTTCTCGCTAACTTCCCTCTGTATTCGGAAGACCTTAGAATAGACGTGACGGAGCCGTCAGGCAGGTTCAAGTGGTTTTTAGCTTCTATTCTGTTCGGTGCAAGGATAAGCGAGAAAATCGCAGCTAACACATACAAAACATTTGAACGGTATGGAATAAACAGCCAGGAGAATATCATCGCCGCGGGCTGGGATGAATTAGTGAAGATATTGGATGAAGGCGGATATGCGCGATACGACTTCTCCACAGCGACCAAGCTGCTTGATATAATGGGGACGCTAAAAGATAAATACGGTTCTTTAGAGAACCTTTACAGTCAGTCCTCAGATACAAAGGATTTAGAGAGAAGATTGCAGGAATTTAAGGGCATTGGCGCAGTAACTACACAAATATTTTTAAGAGAGTTGAGAGGTGTGTGGCACATAAGCCCGAAGGTATCGAGCAACGCTAAAAGCATAGCAGAGAATCTGGACGTAAATCTGCATGAATTTGAGGGTGAACAACTTTCACGAGTTGAGACTGCGCTTGTTAAACTCAGCATAAAATATTGTAAGCGAAAGAAGTGCGTGGAATGCCCGATGCTGGATTTTTGCGGGCAGGTTGTATAGGTGCGGTAAAGGTGAATCAAAGCACTCTAAGCTATTCAAGCATCCTTTTATTTATTGATAGACCCTTTAAGATTTCTTTATTCGTATCAATAGTTTTTTTACTTCTCATCCAAAACTCGCTCGCGGGCAGTCCAAACACTGAGATGCGAATCTCGGTATCCGAAACCTTTAATAGTGATTTTTGAAAAAACCCGAAAACATCAAGATATGCCCCAAAAGTATATAAGGAATGGGACGGAAA
The DNA here is from genome assembly GCA_029241965.1 of Candidatus Methanophagales archaeon. GTDB lineage: Archaea > Halobacteriota > Syntropharchaeia > Alkanophagales > Methanospirareceae > QENJ01. Next base: position 1,577 of record JAPWVK010000072.1, on the reverse strand, counting down.
AAGGGGTAAATCAAAATCCGCTTTAGTTTGTTTTTTAATCTTTTCTGCTTTATTTCTCTTTTTGTGTCTTTTCACTGATTTGTAATACTACTTCGAGTTCTTCATTGAGTTTGCTAAGTCTTTCTGGTTCCACGTTATTTTTTATATCTTCAAAACGCTTAACGCCTTAAAATTCTGGATTTTTCATTCATCATTGGATCGACACCAATGACCATGACCACAAAAATCAAAAATCGTGTCGGAAAAAAAACGACGCCCATATTTGCGATATAACAAAATAAAAAAGCATGTCGAATAGGAAACATCGTGATACGATAAAGAATTCGTAAATACATCAAATGTGAGAATGGGTTCGATTGTCATAAAATCTTGCATTTGTTGAGGGTTTTGGCACACCAACACACTGCCAGCTACGTCATATAATCCTACACCTCCGTGTCATATAATACTTGAGTTGCTGAAAAGCCACTTAAAACGGTTTAATAAACGGTTTTCCTGTCTTTTTTGGTAATACGTCATATAATCTATATTATATGACGTGTGGTGGGGACGGTGCATTTGATACATTTGTGCACATGCATTAATCACAACTTCCGTTTATGAAGTCTCTTTAGTACCTTTAGTATCTTATATGTCTCCACCTGCCACCCACCTATCAATTTATACACTATGCGATTAGACTACACATTCCTCGGTATCTTCAGTCTCTTCCGCCATTTTGCCCTTTTCGATGAGCTCAACTATGTACACCTTCATTGTTATCCCTTTATCTATCGCCCTCTTTCTTATCTCTTTATGCAAACTCTCTTCTAAATCAAAAGATACTTTTACCATTTTTGGTATCACCAATGTCATTAAAGGTTTAGCTATTTAAATGATTTTACATGATAATAGGTAACGTTGGGTGATAGTAAAGAAATGATAATGTATTCGACAGAGAAACAAAGAATTGATTGGGATGAAGCAGTTGTCGTTTTTGGGCGTGCTCCCCTTGGTAAACGTAAACGAGATCCCGGAAAATTGAGAAGAAGCTTTTGAATCAAGTTATGCCGTCGTTTTTGTATTTGATTCCGATAAACTAATCGGCTTAGGAAGAGCACTTTGCGATGGTGAATACCAGGCAGCTATTTATGATGTCGTATTGCTTCTTGAGTATCACGGAAAGGGGATTGGTAGAGAAATAATGAAAGAATTAAGCGATCAGTTACCTGTGGGAAATATAATATTATATGCGGTTCCCGGGCGGGAAGATTTCCACAAAAAATGCGGATTTCAACCCAAATTTAACAACTGCCATATTAGAACATCGTTTAAAAGATTCATTTTAAGTGTTAACTGATGTAAAAACGACTAATTGGTTTTTCTACCTTTTATTCCTGTTTTTATCCCATAAGACCTATGTAATTTAGCTTGTTCTCTTTTTTACCTATTTTAAGCCCTTGTGTTTGTAGTGAGACATTTTTGACAAAATAAAGCTCTTTTAATAGCTTAAAATGAAAAATATTTGGATTTATACCGTTTTGTGATAAAGAACTTGATAAAGCGTAAAAATGCGATTATAACGCCTATTATACGTT
>JAPWVK010000071.1 GCA_029241965.1 Candidatus Methanophagales archaeon | reverse complement strand
GATCCATATTAATATTTCTCGTGTAAATCTGTAATCTGTGGTTAGCTAAACAAACACCTATCTTTAATTAGCACTGTTATTCTTTTGTAAAAGGAAAACGGCGACACTAAATTTAAATTAGTTGAAAAGAAAAAATCTACTAGTAAATCCTCAAGTCCCTTTCTTTCGGTTAATACTCGCTTATTGCGGTCAGGAATTAATACCTACTTACCTTCAAACTCTTTTCCTGCACTCGCCGTTCCTGTTACTATACTCCGCAGCAGGATAAACAACAGCCCTACCACTATTATCAGCTCAGCTTGCCCCATTCACGGACATTCTCATCTCGCTTTACGGTATTTCGGATGATACTTCTTTATTATGTGCTCGTCTATCCGTTTGAGCTCGCCTTCTGGCAGTGTTGACAGTAAATCCCAGCCGAGGTTCAACGTATCTTCTATACTCCTGTCTTCGTTTGCACTCTGGGTAACGAACTGCTTCTCAAACTCATCTGCGAACTCTAAGTATTTCCTATCCCTGTCTGTCAGCGCCTCCTCTCCCACGACTGCAACCAGATCACGCATGTCTCGTCCTTCCGCATAACCCGAATAAAGCTGGCTGGATACGCCTGCATGGTCCTCCCGCGTTCTTTCCGGTCCTATTCCCTCGTCCATCAATCTGGACAGCGATGGCAGTACGTCCACCGGTGGATATATACCCCGTCTGTGCAGGTCTCGTGAAAGCACAAACTGCCCTTCTGTAATATACCCTGTTAGGTCGGGTATGGGATGCGTTATGTCGTCATCAGGCATACTCAAGATCGGTATTTGCGTAATCGTGCCTTTACGTCCATGTATTCTACCGGCACGCTCGTAAATCGTTGATAAATCCGTGTACATGTATCCCGGATAGCCTCTCCTTCCTGGAACTTCCTCACGTGCTGCGGATATTTCTCGCAACGCCTCGCAGTAGTTTGTCATATCCGTGAGAATAACGAGGATGTGCATGTCGTATTCGTAAGCGAGGAACTCAGCCGTTGTCAACGCCATTCTCGGTGTTATTACACGCTCGATTGCCGGGTCGTCGGCGAGATTGAGAAATGCTACTATCCGCTCGATAGCACCCGTCCGCTCGAAATCGCGCATGAAGAATGAAGACTCCACGTGTGTAATCCCGATTGCACCAAACACTACGGAGAACGGCTCTCCTGTGGTCATTACCTTCGCCTGCCTCGCTATTTGTGCGGCAAGCGCATTGTGTGGCATCCCTGCACCGGAGAATATCGGCAACTTCTGCCCCCTCACAAGCGTGTTCATACCATCAATAGTGGAAATCCCCGTCTGGATGAACTCACGTGGATAATCTCGCGCAGTGGGATTTATTGCGGCACCGATAATGGGAAGCCTGTCTTCTGGAATTACCTCAGGTCCACCATCTATGGGTCTGCCCAAACCATCGAAGAACCGACCGACCATATCCTGTGATACGCTTATCCGCATTATATCGCCGGTAAATCGCACCCGTGTCTTTGACGTTTCTATTCCAGATGTCCCCTCAAATACTTGAACCACTGCAACCCCTTTACGCGCTTCTAACACCTGTCCATTCTTTTCTTCTCCACTTGGCGTAACTACCTTCACTACTTCGCCATACGAAACCCCCTCTACACCTTCAACCACAATCAAAGGACCCGCAGCTTCCTTTATCGTGGTGTATTCACGTGCAGAAATATCTACTGCCATCTCTTTTCACCTCTTGTTTTTGCTTACATCACGGAGCATCTTCCGCATTTTTCATTATAGCCTCAAATTCATCTTTCATATCCCTCATTATCTCCTCGTACTTCTCCCTGAAGCCGTCGTTTGGCACATACTTCATCCTTGCCATGGCATCTTTAATTTTCATCCTCTCCAGTTTATCTATGCCTATACCACGTTCTATCGCGTCACTTGCACCGTCGTGCCATTGAAGAATGGCTTTTGCCATCAGATATTGCTTTTCCAACGAGCAGTACGAGTCTATATCATGATACGCATTTTGCTGTAAAAAATCCTCTCTTATCATACGTGCCACTTCTAACGTTCCCCTTTCACGCGGTGGCAGCGCATCTGCACCAACAAGCTGGACTATCTCCTGCAGTTCCGACTCCTTCTGCAATAGTCCCATCATCTCATCCCGCTGCTCCATGAAGTCTGGAGCGGCAGAGTTCGCAAACCAATCGCCGAGATAGCCGGTATAAAGCGAATAGCTGCGTAGCCAGCTAATAGCCGGGAAATGTCTTCTATCTGCTAATGACGAATCGAGCGCCCAGAAATCACCCACCACCCGCAGTGTATTCTGCGTCACGGGCTCTGAGAAATCACCGCCTGGCGGCGATACCGCTCCCACAACCGTAACAGAGCCGACTCGTTCCTCGGAATCCGCGCATAACGTCTTTACTCTACCTGCTCGTTCATAGAAATCAGCTAATCTTGTCGCCAGATAAGCGGGATAACCTTCCTCACCCGGCATCTCTTCTAACCTACCAGATATTTCTCGTAGTGCTTCTGCCCATCGTGACGTAGAATCCGCCTGTATCGCCACGTCATAGCCCATGTCACGATAATACTCCGCGATCGTGATTCCTGTATAAATAGACGCTTCTCGTGCCGCCACAGGCATATTAGACGTATTCGCAATCAATGTAGATCGCTCCATCAATGTTTCGCCACTGTATGGGTCAATAAGCTTTGGGAAATCCTCTAAAACCTCTGTCATCTCATTCCCCCGCTCACCACAGCCTATGTACACGATGACCCTGGCATCTGCCCATCTTGCTAATTGGTGCTGCATGACCGTCTTTCCCGTTCCGAACCCACCGGGAATGGCCCCTGTGCCGCCTTTCGCTATCGGGAAGAACGTATCAGTAATCCGCTGACCTGTCAACAAGGGCACCTCAGGGTCTAATTTTTCCTTGTATGGTCTTCCCTTCCTTACAGGCCATTTCTGCATCATCTGCAATTCTACATCGCCCGCATCCGTCTGTACACGCGCTATGCAGTCATTAACCGTGAATTCCCCCTCTTTCAATTCCAAAAGCTTACCGCGTACATTCGGGGGCACCATAATCTTATGCTCTATCACCTTCGTTTCCGGAACAACACCCAGAATATCGCCTCCTACTACTTCGCCTCCTTCCTTTGCCGTTGGCGTGAAGTTCCATTTCTTTGCGCGGTCAAGCGACTCTACAAAAACCCCCCTTTCTATAAAATCACCTACCTTGGCTTTTATATCTTCCAACGGTCGTTGCACACCATCATAAAAGTTCTTTAAAATCCCCGGACCAAGCTCAACGGATAATGGAGCTTTTGTCCTTATCACGGGTTCACCAGGCTTTAAGCCCGTTGTATCCTCATATACTTGAATATAAGCAAGGTTGCCGTCCAGTCTTATCGTTTCACCCAGTAATCCCTCTTCCCCTACTTTTACCACTTCGTACATCTCGCATCCGCGCATATTATCCGCAACAACTAACGGGCCTGCTATTTTTTCTATTGCCCCCTCTTCTTCCATTTTCTCTCCTCCTATTCTTATCTTATTTCTTACTTCTTAAACTAAAAAGTTGTTTCTTTTCGTAGCGAAACATAAGAGGTAGCAAGCGAAATCAACAGGTGCAGAAGTGGATTATCCAGGCAAACATGGAAGATAATGAAGAAAATCGCGAGTTATGAAAGAAAGTTTGTGTAAAAATCTGCGTAATCTTGTGGTTCACTAAACTAAACAAATGCACTAAAAATCTTCTTCTTAATTCCTTTTATACGCTCAACCGCTTCTCCGCCAACATCTAACGGTGCTTTTCCTTCCATATCTGCTTTTATTAACGCAGGGTCATAAGGTACGACACCTAACAGAGGAATATCCAGTTCCTCTAATTTACGTTCTATCTCTATTATCATCTCGGAATCAGTAGCTTTGTTGATCACGCCTGCTATGTTCTTTATACCTATATCCTCTCCAAGCTGCTTTATTCTGCCGACTGTCTCGATAGACCGCATTCCTGGCTCTACCACTGTAAGCATCAGGTCAACCCCTTTTGCCGTTCCACGTCCTAAATGCTCTATTCCCGCTTCCATGTCCATTATGACCGTATTGCCTTTGAATATCACGTGTCGCAACAAAGAGCGGAGGAAAGCACTCTCGGGACATATACAGCCACTTCCGCCTTTATCTATCGTGCCCATTACCAGCAGGACTACACCATCGGGTCCCTTTGCGCCATATCGCTCAATGATGTCATCCACCTTTGGGTTCAGTTTGTAGATGCCCGTGCCGGTATAAGCCCCAGTCCGTTCGAAAATCAAGTTCTTTAGCTCTGATATAGGTGGCGGGCTCTCTTTTATGCCCAGTGCAAATTTAAGGTTCATTGCCGGGTCAGCATCCACGGCGATTACACCATGCCCTTCTTTCGCAAGGAGTCGTGCGAGGGTGCCAGCAATGGTCGTCTTTCCTACACCGCCCTTACCCGCAACTGCTAATTTTAGCTTTTCCATTTGTAGTTCCTGACCCCCTGTATCTTCCATGCCATAAACTCCATTATTTTTCCAGATTACCTTCAATGATTTGAATCTCTTCTTTCGTCAGCCCATAGAGTTCATAAACCATCTCATCAATCTCGCTATCTGTTTTCTCAATCTCGCTTTTCACGGCAATAATTTTTTGCTGGTAATCTTCAAAGTACTGCTTTATCTCGCCTGTCTGTTTCGGTGAAATGTTTTTATTCTCTTTGGGCCGTTTCTTTTTAAGTTCTGCGAAAAAACCTTCTTCGTCCAGCGCATAAAAAGATTCTAACTTTTTTGACACTTTTTCCAGACCGTATTGAATTTTCAGCCAGTCTAAAAACTCTTTTTGTGTCTGGTGGAATTGCTTATTTAAATATAGCATTCGGTCCGCTTTTTCTATGAATGGCTGCTGATTATCAGGCAGTTTTATTGGGAATTCTCGTAAATCTTTAAGAATTAGTTTGGGAAACATTTTCCTTTCTGATTTAGGTGTAGTTTTTTGAAAATAATAGGAAACCAAAGAGCTGTTTAAAATAAGCAATAAAGTTTTCAACTCTGCGGTACTTTTATTTCTGCTAAGGATATTTATTATGCTCAAATTATCTAAATAGATTTGCTCAACATAGGTACATATCAGAGAACGTGGATGATGTGCGGTAATTTCGCGAATCAAGACTCTTGGCTCAGAAAAAATATTAAATTTCCTCGGAGCAGCTAAAAATCCCCCATATCTTAACCATGTTCCTGACCATTTTATATCAAATCTTACTACATCTTTTCCTTCTAAGTATTCATGCGTATTTTCATCAAACTTATAATCAAAGTCATAAGGACGGTTTTTTACATCTTCCGATGTTTGTTTAGGAGTACCTTTTCCTGCTTCATAAGCTTTTAATCCTGCTTTAACATCAAATTTTTCTTCTAATTTTATTGAATTCATTCTTAACTTTTCGATAAAAGCCTCAGTTTTTTCATCAATATCAACAAGAAATCTAAATTCTTTATCATCTCTCCACTTTAGTGTGGCGATTTTTCTGTAATTGCTTTCTAACAGATCTACCTCATTATTTACATTGAGAACATTAACCTTTTCAGTTAACGCTATTCCTTTTTTATAAATAATTACGACTGTTTCAACATTAACATTCTCAAAAGAATAGCCAAAAAGCTGAACAATAGTTTCAATAGAACCTTTATCAATCATGATTTTTCTTAATTTTGAAATGGAAGAAATTTTTAAAATTGAATTTGGAATGATAAATCCGAGCATCCCATTATTTTTGATAGATTTTATAGCTTTTTCCGTAAATAGAACAAATGTATTTACCTGATATTCGGATGAATCGTATTCTTTGCTAAAATATTCTTTTTCTATTTGAGAGATTTTTTCTCTGGCAAATACATACGGGGGATTGCCTATGACGACATCAAACCCCCCGTTCCGCATAATCCCCGAGAACTCTTCCTCCCATTTGAAGGCTTTATCACCTGCAACTTCCGAATCATCAATAAGAGAATTCCCACATTTAATATTCTCGTCCAGAGCAGTCAGTTCTTTATGCTTGCTGGCTGTTTTGAGCCAAAGCGAAAGTTTGGTAATCTCCACCGATTCAGAATTCAAATCAACACCATAAAGATTGTTACTCAAAATGCCTTTGTCTAAGTCAACTAAACTATACGTGCCTCGTTTCAGCTTTGCTATTTCTTCATTTACTCGTTGCCCCTCTCTATACAAATAATCAAAGGCTTGATTTAAAAACGCTCCGGAACCACAAGCAGGGTCGAGAACTTTTATGTTTTCCAATCTTCTCCTGTATTCTTCCCAAAATTCTAAATGTCTTTTTATATTATCGTTGTATGCTACCTTTTTGACTTTTACTGATTCATAATCCTTTTCTGTTAGTTCAGGTAATTCATAAAACCCCAGTTCCTTTTTCCTGTCTTCCAGCCACCCACCGATGGCATTCTCCACAATATAGCGGGTGATATATTCAGGCGTATAATAAATCCCCTCTTTTTTGCGCTTACCTTTTTTCTTATCAAGGCGTTCGCCATTGATTTCCGCTTTAATCTCCTCTAAATCAGAAATGGACTGTTCAAAAATATGTCCTAAAATATTTACATTTAAATCGGTATCAAAATCATAATCCGTAATCTTTGCCAGTTCTTCAAAAACCGCATCATTGAGTTTGAGGGAATCAAGTCCATCATCGGGTGAGAAAAGTCCTCCATCGAATTTGTTGATGTCGTGTTCCGGTTTCCCGTCGTTAATGGCTTTAAAGAGCGCCTGGATAAAAACCCAATTTTTATCTGCCAGTTCTATAATAACGTTTCTTGCCTGTTCTAAAGTACCCCTAAAAATCCTTGCCGGTAGCAAACCCTTATCCTCACAGAAACAGACGAATATAAAACGGTCTAAAATCTTCTGTGTCTTTTCCAGTAAGAGCATTTCGTCTTTTTCGGGATTGTTTTTCTTCAGATGTTCAAAAAGATGGTTTCGTGCCGCTTTGTACTCTGCATAGAATTTTGTGGATATTTGCTCTTCTTCCTCTGTATTATTCCGATAAAGTTTTTCAATCTCACTTTCGCCGTCTTTAGCAATCAGATTCTCGTTAGAAAGCAAATAATAAAACTTTTTGAACGTTTCTGGTTCTAAGAGTTTTTCAATGAAAAACACTTCATACTCATTCAGGGATGAACGATGATAAAGTCGTAGTTCTTTAAAATTGGAAACAATAACCCATTTGCAACTCTTTCCCGCTTTCGGTGCATACCCAAATGCTTGCTCAACGGGTGTTGGTTTGCCATTTCTGTGGTGCTGTGGTGAATCTAAATCGGTATTGGCATCTTTGAGTTCAATCACCGCCCGTATGTCTTCTTGCTCGTTCGAGAAGTACCCCAATGCCCCATCTGCTCGGTTGGAAGTGATTTTCATCTTTTGTTGAGGAATTATATTCCATTCTTCCGATCCACCAATCACACCTTGATAACCCAGAACACTCTCGAAAAAATCCTCTAAAAATTTCTGGTCAATGGACGTCTCTTTAATATTGTCCAACTTTCCGCTTTGAATAGAATCTATCCATTTTGAAATGATTCCCCGCTTTTCTTTTAGATTCGGGACAGAAGAAGGTCCGATTAGATTCAGAACTTTGCTAAGAGTTTTTGGATTGAAAATATGTTTTTGATACTTCATAAAAATCCCCTTCATTCGGTTCCTTACGCCTTTTGATATATTTTGTTCTATAAAAAATAAAAGGTAACAATACCACTAAAAAGAATTATGGGTAAACTTGAGCGCTTGAAAGAAAAAATAGCGGAAAAAAAGTTTTTTACTTTGCTCTCCTTGCTAAAAATGTAGAAAGGTCCCCATTGTGAATTCGGAATTCCCCCTCTAACAGGTCCTTATCTTTCATTCTAACCCAACCGCTACCACAAGCTGGATTACTTTCATCGTTTCATGCCCATGTAAATTCAATTTTTTTCCCCATCGGCATAATCAACAACTTTTCCGTTTTTATCACCCGAAACTAAGCCAAATTGAAAATTTCCTTGATTGTTCGAGTCTATTTTAATATAAGCTGGAACTTCCATGTTAAAATAGTCCTCATTCCACATTTCCATTTCATAAATATACCACGTTCCGGTAAAATCCATATTTTTACCTTTTTGATGTAGAGATGTCGCTTAACGGTTGGAGCATATACGACGTTGAGACCGAAGAGAGCAATGGTCCGAATGGCAAGGGCGTAGGCCCGCAGCGTATATGCAGCGATGTGTTGGCATTCATTTTTGCAATCTTCTAATCTCCTGTTCAATTTCTGGAATGATCTCTGTGTTATGTATTTTCTTTTTCCCGCCCTCTTTTATGGATATAACATAAAATACTTTACCACTATATTTTTCAGTAAATTTCTTATGAGTGGCTTCCTGGATAGAACGTTCTTTAAATATTTGAGGAATGTGTGAGACATCTCCAGCAGGTTTAATCTGAAGTCCAATATATTTATCTCGTATCTTGATGAAAAAATCTACATTGTACAATCTATCCCATTCATCAGGTGCAGGTTGTATTTTCATGTTTAAAATCTGTTCTAATTGTCCATAAATAGTCTTTATCTCGGTCATATATCCATCAAATGTCCTGTCTATTACCATGTTATACATATATCCAATGCAATCCTCCTCTGTAATCTCGTCAACCTCAGCCGAAATCACTTCGGTGATTTTTATGTATAGTTTACGTCCTAAATCTTCAATGTGTTCTTTTGTTCTGATGTTTCGAAAATAATATTCGTTCCATTCCTCTATTGTTTTTGGAGCACATTTTCTGATTGCCTCTGAAACCGCTCCAACATTGCGTTTGAAATTTAGCTGAAAACGATTCATTGCACTGTTCAATATCCATTCTTTTGCCATTGTCTCTCCGTCCCATATTTTAAAAATTTTGATTTATATTTATATTCCATAGACGTATCCACATCCGCTAAACCATTTTTTATGAGATGTGCATTGACAAACGTCTTGTTTTGTAAGTAAAGATAACAGAGAAGATTATTGCCCTCATCATACTTAACAGTATCATATTTTAAAAACACTTTTTTACCACTAACTTTTTCCTTTAAAAACTCGATTGCCGTACCATTTTTAGCATGGGCTTCCTTTACACCCAATAATCTAATTTTCAATCCGTTATTCAAAACCAATATCTCAGGGCTAATTATTTGTTTTACCGAGTAGTATTCTTCTCTATCACAATGAGAATTATCTATTTTCGATCCAAATCGCATTTTTTTAAGGTCAACTTTCTTATCAAACTTTATGGGATCCATAAAAACATAGGGCAGTTTTTTAATCTCTTCTTTAATATTTGGTTTGAACTCATCCTGTTTTATTACCTCAACTGTCGCATCTCGAATAATACTTCTTTGTTCTACGTTAAGTTTATCTTTTATTACCGGTAAAAAATCTTCGTTTATTTCGTAACCAATAGAATTTCTATTCAGGTTTTTGGCTGCAAGAGTCGTTGTGCCGCTTCCTAAGAAAGGGTCAAGAACAGTGTCCCCAACAAAACTGAACATCTTAATAAGCCGTCCTGGCAATTCTTCAGGAAACATTGCAAGATGCTTGTCCTGCTTTTCACCAGCGAAATTCCAGTGTCCCGTAAAATATTGATTCCATTCTTCTTTAGTCAGTTTCGATTGTTCTTTAACCTCTTTAGTAACTTTTGGCGGAGTTCCATACTTTTTAAAGATTAAGATGAATTCATAATCTATCTTTAGTATGCCGTTTCTAGGAAAAGGGAATGATCCCATCACCGTAGCACCGCCCGTAGTATGAGTAGTCGTTACTTTCTGCCATATAATGGCGCCCATATAATCAAAGCCGGCACTTTCGCAGAATTTGATTATTTCCGTTCTTATTGGAATTACTTTATATCTTCCATAATAAACCGAACGTGCAAACTGGTCGCCTACATTAACACATAAACGGCAACCCTTATGTAAAATCCTATGACATTCATTCCAGACTAAGTTGAGATTATTAATATACTCTTCATAAGAATCATTATAACCTATTTGCTTCCCACTCCCATAATCTTTTAACTGCCAATATGGCGGAGAGGTAATAATGAGATGAACAGATTCATCAGGAACCTCTTTCATCTGCCTTGAATCACCTGTTATTATTTTGTGTAGCGTTTTCATCTTACATTCCCAAATGAGTTTGTCTCACTTAAAACCACCGTTTCGCCTAACTTCGATACATCCAAACTCAAGTTCGCATATACCGCCTTTTAGCAGACTGCAAATCCATATTATAGTCAACCACCTTTCCAATAAGTGCATTTTTAGCTATTAAAACCCTACTCTTTAGCATGCTTACCCTCGCAGCGGAAAAGAAACTTGAGGATTTGAGAAGAATAATAAGAGAAAAAGGCAATTTACTTATCGCGTTCTCAGGCGGCGTTGACAGTGGCTTCCTGTTGACGGTGGCTCATGACGTGCTTGGTGAAAAAGTCCTTGCTGTAACGATAAACTCAGAAATTTTTCCCGAGAGAGAATTGAAGCATGTAAAGCGTTCTTTAGACCGTACGGGCATCAAACATAAGATAGTACAGCTCTCCGTACTGAAAGACGAAGATTTTGCCGTAAACCCTTATAACAGATGCTATGTATGTAAGAAGCATCTTTCGTGGTTATTAAAACAAATTGCAGCAGAAGAGAGTATAACCGTGGTAGCAGAAGGTGTCACCACCTCTGATCTTGACGAACACCGACCCGGCATTGCAGCCTCAGAAGAAGCAGGTTTATGGCACCCTCTTGCGGAAGTTGGCATCACGAAATCAGAGGTAAGACAAATGGCAAAGGAGATAGGGCTGCCTTTCTGGGATAAGCCACCCAATCCATGCTTAGCCACGAGAATAGCATTTGGAGAGCGGATAACAAGCGAAAAACTTAAGATGATCGAGAAAGCAGAGAACTTCTTTATAGATCGAGGCTTCAGACAAGTCAGGGTTAGGCTGCACCGTGGCGGAATAGCAAGGATAGAAGTGGGAAAAGACGAGCTTGCGATGTTTTTTGATACAAAAAAGCTTGAGGATATATGCGTACAACTGAAAAAGCTCGGCTTCCTTTACGTCACGCTTGACCTTGAAGGATACAGAAGTGGAAGTATGGACAATGCAGGAGAAAACACAAAAAGCTAAGAATTTACTATACCGTAAAGCCTTATGAATTATACGTTTTGATATGACTAAAGAGGGCATAAGAAAAAGATGGAAGAAAATTTTTCGGTTGGGGCATATCTTTATTCTCTCAGGTTTTACGTTCTGTTCATTGTCGCTCTTTTCGTCGGCTCCGCAGTCATCGGGTATAATGGTTTTCTAAACGAATTATTCAGTGCACCTTTGGAGTGGATTCAAGAGCTCAGCGAGAATGTAAAAGATTTTTCAGATATTTACCCCACATGGGTACTTTTTTTAGTTTTTTTTGCCGTGATATTCTTGAATAACGCTTTTACTTGTTTCCTTGACATCATATTAGGACCGCTGATAGGCATATTCCCCCTGTTTTCCGCATTTCTCAACGGCGGGTTAATCGGCTGGTTCGCACGTGAGGAGGGTCTAATAATCCTCTTTGCGATAGTGCCACATGGTCTATTTGAGCTACCCGCTTTTTTTATCAGTACTGCGATAGGTCTGAAATTGGGACGCGAGGTACTGAAAAAGAAGAGCGAGCGGCATTTAAAAGACGAGTTGAGGAAAGGTTTGAGGGTTTTCTTCACGCTCATTATACTGCTACTCGTTATTGCCGCTCTTATAGAATCAGCTTTGATTGTCTTAATACCGCTCTTGTTGAATTCGTTTTGAAAGCCACACCACTTCACCAAAAAATGTAATAAAAGTTCGACCAAGAATGCTTTGCGGAAAAGAAACGCGAGTGTAACGAAAGAAATATATGTTTCTTTGATCAAACTTTCTTTTAAAAGAAAGTTTGAGACATGAGAATTCAAGAAGGCTTGTACTGGTATAAAGAGAAAGGCTTGCTCGATGCGAACACATACGTGATAAAAGCGGATATTACCATTCTCATAGACCCGGGTCTGGGCAAATATCTCGGGCGGCAACTTGAAGAGATGCAGGAGGACGGGATTGATCCGAAAGACGTTGATTCAATACTGATTACGCATCTCCATCCCGACCATTGTGATGCAACAGCAGCGTTCACAGAAGTTTCAGACGCAAAAGTCGCATTGCATTCTTCACAGTTGGAATATCTTGACGTTATGATAGAAGAAACATCGCGGTTCCTTGGTATGGCCACATCAAAGAAATTCGAGGTGGATATTGTGTTTGATGATAGCTTCAATATAGGAAGCAAAGAATTGAAGATATTGCATACGCCGGGGCATTCTCCGGAGAGTATATGCCTTTACAGTGCGGATGAGAAGACCTTGATATGCGGTGATTTGGTATTTGATAAAGGCGTAGGCCGAGCTGATTTGCCTTTTGGTGACGAAGAAGAGCTGATAAAATCCATCAATATGGTGTCTGCACTGGATACGGAACTTTTGCTGCCCGGACATGGTCCCATTATAAGGGGTAAAAGCAATGTCAAGAGGAATTATGAATTCATAAGAGGATTTTATTTCAGGTGAGATAAGCGGAAACAACCTGCTACGTCACAGTAATAGTAAAAATACCGTATTTGATTAGCTAGCCATATGATTACATAGATTTTCACGAGAAAATATGGCACTGTAAGATATAAGATATAAATATAACCGGTATCCTGCGTCCCGTGTCATCTTCTTGTGTTAATCTCGTGGTTTTTTTCTTAGTTATACAAATACAGTTCCTTTAATTAACTTTCTCGCTTCCATCGAATCACTCAAACTTCCTATTCTCCCCAGTGACCATGTATACAATACGAGAAGCGATATTGCACGCATGATCGCCAACTCGCTCTAAATGTAACGCCACGAAGAGCAGATGACTCGCATTTTCTATGCCTCGTGGTTTTTCTATCGTAATCGTCAACAATTCTCGTCTGACCTGATCAAATAAGGCATCTATCACATCGTCCCGGTCTGAGAAATCCTCCAGCGCTTTTATATCACGTTCTGAAAATGCTTTTAGGCAATCAGAAATCATACCTTGCGAAATCTCGGACATCCGGGGTATATCAATCAGCGGCTTAACGAACGGTTCATCCGCTATCCGCAACACAATCCGGGCAATGTCTCCTGCGAGGTCACTTATCCTGTCAAAATCCGTTATTATCTTCATGCACGTCCCAATCGTTCTGAGGTCTACCGCCATCGGCTGTTGCAAAGCTATCAGCTTTATACACCTGTGCTCTATATCAAATTCCAGGTCGTCTATCGTGACGTTCTCTTTTAGTATCTTCGCAGCCAATTCCATATCGCGATGAACTAAAGCGTTTATGGCATTCTTTGCGGATTCTTTTGATAGTTCGCCCATCCTCAGCACTTCTTCCTTCAATTTTTCCAAATTCTTTATGTATTCTTTTCTTACTGGCATTTTCGTTTTCTTTTTGTAAAGCTTTTCTTTCTAAGAAAAGGTTTATCCAAACCTCCCTGTAATATAATCCTCAGTCCTCTTATCCTTTGGCTTCTCGAATATTTTCGTGGTCTTGCCACATTCTATCAACTCGCCCATGAGGAAAAAAGCAGTAATATCCGATACACGCGCTGCCTGCTGCATGTTATGCGTAACTATCACAATCGTGTAATCCTCTTTCAATTCCCGTAGCAAATCTTCTATCCTCGCTGTTGATACAGGATCCAATGCAGAACATGGCTCGTCAAAGAGAATGATTTCGGGATTTACTGCCAGTGCACGCGCAATGCACAACCGCTGTTGCTGTCCACCCGAGAGCTTCACTGCGTTCTCTTCCAACCGATCTTTCACTTCGTCCCACAATGCCGCTTTATTCAAACTTTCCTCTACTATCTCAGCCAGTTTTTTGTTCCGCACACCATGTATCTTCGGCCCGTAAGCAACATTATCATATATGCTCATCGGGAACGGATTTGGCTGCTGAAATACCATCCCTACTTTCTTCCTCAACTGAATGACATCCACTTTTCCGTTGTGTATGTCCGTGCCATCAATAAGAACCTTGCCTTCGATCTTCACGCCACTAAAGTCATTCATCCGATTCAGAGTCCTGAGAAAAGTCGTCTTGCCACAGCCCGATGGTCCGATCAATGCGGTTATTTGGTTCGTGTCCGCTTCCATATTCACGTTTTTTAACGCATGCACTGCTCCGTTCTCATAATATACATTCAGTCCACTCACTTCTATCATGCTCATTTTTTCCTTAACCCCTACTCATACGCCTGGTGTATCTATTTCGAAGATACAAAGCGAATATACTTATCATCAAAAACATTGCGATTAACACGAGAGAAGCGCCAAAAGTACGCGAATACGCCGCAGATGTATGACCCTTTGTGCCAATCATGTAGACATAAACCGGTAATGAAGCAACCGGATCGAATATTGACTTAGGCAAAAAAGGCTCCAGACCAGAACCCGCAGTTAAAAGCACAACGGCCGTTTCGCCTATCGCCTTTCCCAGCCCAAGCAGTATCCCGGTTATTATACCAGGATAAGCGCTTTTCAAAACCACACTACGAATGGTTCGCCATTTAGAAACGCCTAAAGCAAGAGATGCCTCCCTGTAAGAGTGCGGAACTACTTTTATCGCTTCTTCGCTCGCTCTAACCGTCCATGGCAGAATCATGAATCCAAGCGCTAAACCGCCGGATAGCATGCAAATGCCTAAATCAAGATAATAAACCAAAAAAGTAAGCCCGAACAGCCCTATCACTATTGACGGTATTCCCGCCAGACATTCCACAAAGAACCGCACACTCTTTGTTATTAGATTATCCGGCGCATATTCCGCGAGATATATTGCCGATGCCAGACCTAAAGGCACCGCGAAAAGTAAACAAACCGCAACCAGACATAACGACCCGATAATCTGCGGGAATATTCCACCATATTCAAACCGATACGGGGATTCAAGTAAGAACTCCCAACTTATCACACCTATACCATTAATAACTACGTAACCAACCACGATGAACAATGCCGCTACCGCTATAAAGGCCGCAGCTCCCAGACCAAGTATTACTAGCTTTTCTTTTACATTCATCGGTGTTTAGCTCCTTTTCGTATCACGGCAGTGGTTATCAAATTGAAAATCGCAACTACAATAAACAAGATCACACCCAGGGCAAACAGTGCATGCTCATGCATAGAACCCCAAACAGCATAAGGTATTTCGATTACTATTGTGGATGTTAGCACACGCGCCGGGTCTAAAACAGAAGAAGGTATGAATGGTATCTCAGGATTACCGATGACCATTAAAACCGCCATTGTTTCTCCTATTGCGTTTCCCATACCCAAAACCATAGCTGTTAATATCCCGGAACGTGCATTTGGCAATAATACTTTTGTTATAGTCTGCAACTGTGTAGCACCGAGACCAAGCGAAGCTTCTTTATATGTCTTTGGTACCGCACGGATAGAATCCTCAGATATGCTGATGACATGGGGTAAAGTCATTACTGCGAGGATTAGCCAACCCGCTAATATGCACTCGCCATAGCCCCCAAAAGTGTTCTTTATATACCCCACAAGCACCACTAACCCGAAAAAACCAAGCACTATCGAAGGAATACCGACTAACATCTCTACACAAGGTTTGATGAAGTTTCTCAGCCAGTCTGGAGAATATTCAGCCAAATAAATCGCAGCCGGTATGCCTATGATAGCCGCGATTAGCAATGCTCCGATTCCCACAATGAAACTGCATACTACTATCGGAACAATGCCAAATTGGTTATTCGGTGGATACCAGGTCATCCCCAAGAAGAACTCACGGCCCAGCGCCAATGCCGGTAAACCCTCCTTAAACATGAATGCGATAATACACAATACGACAAGAATGGACGAGAGCGTGAGGATAAACAATAGCGTTTCCACTATCTTTTCCGCTGTTCCGGGATCCAGCATTTTAAATCCACAGCAGCGTGCACGCTCTAAAAAGTTCATTCCGTTTATTTATCCCGCCTTTTCTCCAACACCAGCTCTTCTCCTCCTTTTGAATACATCCTGTATATCTTAATTGTCCCCTTTTCCTCTTCGTCTATTTCTATTAAGTTGAATGATTGTGGGATGTTCCATTTCACCCGGTTCGTGCATGCAGTCCCAGCATTTGTTATTATCATACCATTCAAATTCCATATCCACGGCACGTGTTTATGCCCACAAAGCACGAGGTCTGTTCCACATCTCACAAGCAGTTCGAGCACGTCTCCCGCGTCTATGGGTATTTGTCTTTCTCGCCCTGTTTTAGGAACTGAAATCAAATGGTGGTGGAGAGCCACCACCTTAAAATCGTTGGTATCAAGGCACTTCTCCATCCACTCATATTTCTCTCTGCCCACGTGTCCATCATCTAAATCGGGCTGTGTAGAATCCACGCCGACGATTGTTATCCCCTCGTATCGCTCTACTTTCGACCTGGAACCGAAAATCTCCTCAAAACAAAAGTCGCCTACATTCCTCGCGTCATGATTCCCCGGTATCACCACCTTCACCTTGCATTCTATCCTCTCGATATAACTTTTAGCGCGCTCAAATTCAAAAGGATAACCGTTTTCT
>JAPWVK010000070.1 GCA_029241965.1 Candidatus Methanophagales archaeon | reverse complement strand
TTCAGAGTATTTCTGCCGGTAGGGTTATTCAAATTTCTTATGATAAGTTATCAGAAATTGAGCGGGAAAGAACAGTTTACAGCGGACCAGGTGGAATCTTTAACTGCGGGTGAGGTGTTTCCTGAATATGCGTGGTGGGATGAGTTTGGTATTGATATAACAAGCTTTGAGGAAGGTGTTAAAAAGATGCTGGCGTGCGATTAAAATAGAGCCCCTATATATTGAAGCGGGCCGCATCGAAAGATATGCAGGGAAAGAGCGAGGGCAGATATAAATATAGGAAGGTTTATAGATTAAGCAATAAAATGGCAACAAAAATAAAAATCCCCAACAGGGTTGTTGAAGTTTTAGAAACACCCGTAGAGAAAACGGTAGTAGAACTAATAGCGATAGGGCTTTACGGAGGTGGAAAGATAACATTGCGACAGGCTGCGGACCTGGTTAGTGTGGGTGCCGAAGAAATGCGGGAAGTGCTTGAAAAGCACGACACATACATAAACTATGGCATAGAAGAGTTGGAAGAGGACATTGCATATGCAAAGAGTGGTGAGTGATTCCGATGTCATTATTCACCTAGCAAAATTGAATAAACTAAAAGCGGGCGAATTCAGAATACATCCAGATATTATATTTAAAGATGTTTTATGAAGGATTGGGGGGAGGAAACGTAAAAATGAAAAGATTCCGAGTGAACAGGAGTTTAAACTTATTACGTTGGAATACGGAGTTGCAAGATTGAAATAGTGGTTAGAGAAGAATGACTGAGAAGGACAAATGGATGAATAGGGCTTTGCATGACATTGAAACTGCTGAATACAACTTAAAAGGGAATATACGGGATGCTGCGGCTTTTTATTGTCAACAAGCTGTGGAAAAGGCGCTCAAAGCTCTTTACATCAAGGAATATAAAAAGCTGATCAGAAGCCATGACCTTTTATTCCTTGGAAATAAGATAAACCTTCCGGATGAGTTGATTGAAATCTGCGATGGGATCAATCCCTTCTATACCGGGACAAGGTATCCAGATATGTATGAGGAGTATTCAGAAGAGGAGATAGAAGAAGCAATAATTGAAGCGAGGAGGGTGATAGAATGGGTGAAAACGAAGATTTAATGCTAAAGATATACAATTTAATAGAGAAACTATCGAAGAAGATTAGAATAGACAAGGTGATAATTTTTGGCTCAAGAGCAAGGGGGGATGAGGATGAGGGGAGTGATGTGGATCTGCTCATAATCTCTCCTGATTTCAAAGGTAAAAGATTCAGGGAGAGACCTCTGAGCTTTTATAAATATTGTGAACTGGACTTTCCAGTGGATTTCATCTGTTTCACACCAGAAGAGTTTGAGGAGATGAAAGGGAAAGCAACAATAGTGAAGGAGGCTTTGGAGGAGGGGGTATTGATAGATGAAATCAAAGCAAAAAAATAAAGATTATTCTTTCCACAGCCGTTTGTTTCTATATTATCGTGCCGACATATAACGAAGAGAAAGTTTAGAGAAAAGAATAAAACATATATGGCGAAAACAGTAAAATAATGATAGATGGAAAAAATGAAAATGGTTGAAGAGGGAGAACTTGTTGAAAGACTCGCTCCGCTAATAGAGGAGAGAATAAGATATAAAATAGTGAGAAGCATCATTGATGCCCTGGAGGAACAGTTCTATCCGCCGGAGGAGATGTTCCGGGCAGAATTTGTGAAGCGGGTGGAAGAGGCGGAGAAAAGAGTGAAAGAAGGGAAAAGTAAGCGCTATAACTATGATGAATTCAAGAAAGAATTTTTAGCTGAAGTGTGATGAGCCAGCCATATGACATAGAAATTGGAGATAGACTAAAGAAGGAACTGGAGAAGTTAGAAAAGAAAGACAAATCAGTTTATAGTGCCATAATAAAGAAGATGCTTCGAATTGCAGAGAGGCCTTATCTTGGAAAAACTCTTAAGGGTATGCTTAAAGGTAAAAGAAGGGTACACATAGGCTCTTTTGTAATGATTTATGGGATAGATGAAAAAGACCGTAAGGTAATCTTCTTAGAGTTTACACACCATGATGAGGCGTACAAACAATAGAATTAGTTGAAGCGAGCTGATCAAATGAATACAATTGTTGTCTTGCTGTATTTGCTTTCTTTCTTACTCATCTGGCAGTTCGTTGGCTATCCTTCTTTGATGGCTATTGTTGCACTGAAATCAAAACAAAAAAATAAAGATTATGCGTTCCAACCGTTTGTATCTGTTATCGTGCCGACGTATAACGAAGAGACAGTTATAGAGAAGAGAATAGAAAATTTGATTGCTTTGGAATACCCAAAAAGTCAATATGAGATTATAGTGGTAGATTCGGGCTCTACGGACAACACAGCAGAAGTTGTAGAAGATACGATGAAAAAATATGAAGACAGTGAACCAGCCATTAGATTAATAAAAGAGGAAGAAAGAAAAGGAAAAGCGTCAGCAATCAATATTGGAAAGAAACATGCAGAAGCAGAGATTGTACTGGTAACAGATGCCAACTCGGTTTTCGATAAGAATGTGTTGAAAGAACTGATGCCACATTTTAAGAGTCCTGAAGTGGGAGCCGCTTGTGGCAGATATTTTATCTCTAATCCAAACGAAAAACTCCCTAATTCTGAGGCTTTTTACTGGGAAATAGAACATATCACTCTTTTGGGGGAATCTTCTTTAGATTCTATTTCGACTGTTATCGGGACAATAAGTGCGTGGAGAAAGGAGTTAATGAATTTTAGATCAAAAACAATTTCAGAAGATTTGGATATGACAATACAAGTAAGACGTAGGGGATATAAAATCAGATATGTGCCTGAGGCGAAGGTTTATGAACCCTCAGCCACAACATCAGAAGATCAAATAAAGCAGAGGAAGAGGACAAGCATCGGGACTATCCAAAATATGTTTACGCATTTAGGCTATTTTGTACCACCACGAGATTTGTATTCTATTCTCATTTTCCCTTCTCACAAAGCTTTAGCCATGTTTTCTCCATTCGTCATCATAGCAATTCCAATTTTATACTATTTCTCATGGAATATTAAAATTATAATTACGCATTTTGTTTTGACATTGTTTATCTTTGTGGGCATATTTACTTTATTAATGCTTTTGAAATTGAGGTTGAACAAGGGAGAAAAAAGGAAAGCAAGTTTATCAATATCTTCGATATCGAAAGTGGTATATTATGTTCTGCTGAACGAATATCTGATATTGCTTGCATGGAAGGATTTTATATTCCGGAGGTATTCGGTATTGTGGGAGAAAGCAGGGTCAACACGATAAAAGGGGGATTATGAGAATAAAGAAATATTATTTTAAGTCCATCTTTATCACAAAGGGGGGAACATATTTATAGAGTATAAATATAGATATAATAGTATGTATCTTACTGAGAACATTCCAAAAGTTTTGGTGCCGAAATATTACAAGAGTAGAGATGCTCTGGTTGAGGATGCGTTTAGAGCACTTTTAAGTTTAAAGCCAGCGTTAAAGCTGGAAATAGCAGTGGAGCTTTATCTGGGAGAAGAAGTATCCCTTTCAAAAGCGGCGGAAATGGCAGGCATGGACATAGAGACGTTTAAGGAGACGCTGCAAGCCAGAGGGTTGAAAGTAAGCAGTTATATTGGCACAAAAGAGGAAATTGAGAGAAGTTTGAGGTTGATTTAATGTTAATACTCGATACTGATGTTGCCAGTGCTTTCGCTAAGGCAGGGCACTTTGATGTACTGATAAAGCTTTTTGGAAGCGTTGGGATAACTCCAAGTGTTTACGAAGAACTCTTAAAACCGTTGAAGCATGGATATGAATATCCTAAAGAAATATTCCAGAAAACGGAGCTGGTAACTATTTCCGAGGAAGAACAGAAGGAGTACCTGAAACTTGTGGAGAAATATGTTAAAATTGGAAGAGGAGAGACAGAAAGCATTATCGTTTGTTTGAAAAGGGGGTATTCATTTTCATCGTTTGACAAGAAAGCCATCTCCGCAGTAACGGAGCTTGGAGTGAAATACGTCACCGCCGGGGCAATCTTTAAAGGGCTGGTAGTAAAGGGTATTGCAACGAAGGAAGAGGTTTTGAGAATTATCCGCGATATTGAAGTTTCAGATAATAGAGTGTTGGAGGTGGAACTGTAAATGTGTTGTCAGTTGCCTCTTATAGCTCCTATAATACATTTATGTTATGGAATTTTTGCTGCACATGCTATTATCGTGGAAGATGTAACAAATGAAGAAGTTTTGGTAATCGACCCGGCAGAGGGAAGAAAGAAGATTACTCTCGAAAAAATTAAGAGAATCTGGGACTTCTGTAATAATCTGGCAATAGTCATAGATAGGAATTGATTTAAAAAATAAAGATGACAATACGAAAAAGTAACAATATGTGGGGTGAATACGGAACGGAATGGGTGGATGCCCAAGACCAGACTATGGTTGTTGCATATCCCAATCTATTAAATGTATATCTGATATTGCTTGCATGGAAAGATTTTATATTCAGGAGGTATTCGGTATTATGGGTGAAGGCAGGGTCAACACGATAACGAGGGCATAAATAGTGAAAATATACATGTTAAATCCGCCATTCGTCACTCGCTATAGCAGAAACTCAAGATGGGCTGCAAGATGTAGAGGAGGAGCCTTATACTATCCTATCTGGTTATCCTATACCACAGGAGTTCTTGAGAAAGAGGACCATAGCGTTAGGTTAGTTGATGCTCCTGCGTGGAATTGGGATTTAGGGAATGTAAAAGATGATATTAAAAAATTTAAGCCTGATTTGATAGTAGCTGAGAGCAATTTTCAAAGTTTAACCAATGATGTAAAAGTCACAAATGAAATGAAAAACGAGAGTGAAGCGGTATCTGTGTTGGTTGGACCTCCAGCATCGCAATTTCCAGAGAAAATCTTAGGTGCAGGTGCCGATATTGTAGCAAGATTTGAATATGATATTACAATAAAAGATGTTGCAGAAACTATCGAAGAAGGAAAGAGTTTAGAGGATATTAAAGGAATTTCCTATAGGGAAAACGGTAGGATAATACATAATCCTAATAGAGAATTTATAAGTTCTGAAGAACTCGATGAGGTACCTTTTGTATCAAAAGTATACAAAGAGCACCTTAACATAAAAGACTACTTTTTGGGACACACTCTTTACCCAATGGTTCAGATTTTCACGGGCAGAGGTTGTCCAAACCAATGTATTTTTTGTTCTTGGCCAAAAACATTGATGGGTAGAAAACATAGGGTGAGAAGCGTTGAAAATGTGGTGGATGAGTTTGAATTCGTTGTAAATGGAATTCCAGAAGTAAAAGAGATTTTTATAGAAGATGATACATTCACAATAAATAAAAAGAGGATAAAAGATATATGTGAAGAAATTAAAAGGAGTAAACTAAATGTTACTTGGTCATGCAATGCAAGAGCTAATCTTGATTATGAAACGATGAAAGCGATGAAAGAGGCAGGTTGCCGTTTGCTGGATGTAGGATATGAATCTGGCAATGATGAAATACTTAAGAACATTAAGAAGGGAATTACAACGGAAGAGAGCAGGAGATTTACAAAAGATGCAAAAAAAGCAGGGTTAATGATTTTAGCTGATTTCATCTTTGGTATGCCGGGGGAGACAAAGGAAACAGCGGGAAAAACGGTAAGTTTTGTAAAGGAAGTTAAACCAAATATCGCGCAGTTTGCTGTGGCAACACCGATTCCCGGCACAGAGTTTTATGATTGGGTCAAAGAGAATGGATTTTTGCTGGTTGACGATCTTGAGGAATCTCTAGATGAAGAGGGTTTTCAGAAATGCATCATATCATATCCAGAGTTCACGAAAGAGGATATAGAAAATTATGTAGATACTGCACTTAAGGAATATTATTTAAACCCTTCTTATATTCCAATAGCCATGAAAAATATTTTTAGGAAGAATGGGTTGCATGAATTGAAGGGGATGGTTATGTCAGCACGGGTACTTTTGAAGTATATAAAAAGAAAAAAAGATAACTATGAAAAGGTGAGATAATGAAAGACGAAGGCAAGATATGGAGCGAGTTTTGGAATGATAAGGAATCATGGCTTTGGATTTTGAGATTTACACCAACATACAAGAAAGTCGTAAAGATGTTTAAAGCAATCAGTCTTCCAAAAGATGCTAAAATTCTGGATGCAGGCTGCGGAACTGGAAAATTGGCTTCATTCTGGTTGAATGAAGGATATGATGTTCTTGGAGTTGATATAAGTGATGGTGCGCTTGCCATTACTAAAAATAAAGGTGTTAGGGTCACGAAAGCAGACATTATGAAGGGATTACCATTTGAAGATAATTCGTTTGATTTGGTTTATTCGGATGGACTTCTTGAGCATTTTGTAGACCCAGAACCTATTCTTACAGAGTTATTTAGGGTGAGCAAGAAATATATTCTCACCTTTGTTCCAAGGATTAGCTTGCTTAAAACAGTCGTTGATACTGTTGTCCCACCACCAAAAGAATATAAGAAAAAAGATTCTGAGTGGATTGAACTTCACGAGATATTTAAACCGGTTGATATTGAATCCGAGAGACTTTTTACCGTATTGGGGATATTGTGTGAGGTGAAAATATAAGAATGAACAATTTTATCATTGGATTAGAATCTGAACAAAATATAAGAATCTGGTGGTGGTTTAAATTAATATTCTCTTAGTTCATCCAATCACAGATCCATTGTATACTGCCCAACTTGCTAATGCGTTAGCTAAAAATAAAAATCAGGTGACAGCAATAGTGCCAAAATATTCGTATACTGAAGAACAATTTGATTCTAACATTAATATTATACTGCTTAATACTTCTCAATCTTACTTTGATATGTTCTTAAAAACAATCAATCCCGTGACTTATCTTAGAATATTTTGGTTGATAAATGAGATAAAACCAGATATTATCCATATAACTTGGGATTTTTTGTGGTTTAATCTACTTGCATCAATACTCAGAAAAAAGTGGCCATTGGTAATAACAGAGCATGAACCAATAGCTAAAAATACTGAGATACGCTTCTATGGTAAATATATCCATAGAGCAACTAGGCCTTTTACTAGAAAAATGTCTGATGCATTGATTGTTCACTCGGAGAAAATGAAAGATTTCTTGGTGGAAAAACGTGTGGAAGAAGATAAAATATATGTGATACCTCATGGAGCTTTTACTTATTACAATAAGTGGAGTAAAGAAGATATTAAAGAACAAAAGGCTATTTTATTTTTTGGGTTAATTGAAGACTACAAGGGTATTGAATATTTGATTAAAGCAGAACCTTTAATTACAAAAGAGAAAAACAATGCAAAAATAATTATTGCAGGCAAGGGGGACTTTAGTAAATATGAAAAACTAATTAAAAGTAAGGGTAGTTTTGAGATCATAAATAAATATATACCTGATGCGAAGGTTGCAGAGCTATTCCAAAGAGTTTCTATTGTGGTTTTACCGTATACCGATGCTTCCCAGAGTGGGGTACTTACAATTGCATATTCGTTTAAAAAACCAGTTGTGGTAACAGATGTAGGTGGGTTACCAGAAGTGGTAGATCATGGAGTAACTGGTTTCGTTGTACCTCCAAGAGATGAAATAGCTTTAGCAGATGCAATAATAAAGCTATTAAATGATGATGAATTAAGAAGAAAAATGGGTGATAATGCATATAAAAAGGTGAAAGAAGAATTATCTTGGAATACGATAGCAGAGAAGACGATTGAGGTTTATAAAGAAGTGATTAAAAATAACTATGCAACTAAATAACTCCATCCCTGTGAACGACTGGAAAATCAGAAAAAATCTTAAGTTAGTATTAGCCGTCCAACTCGCTCTGTGGGGCGTTATTGGTTTAGATGCAATAGGCTTACAAGTACCAATAATAAGACAACTCATCGGTTTTATCTATCTCACCTTCATACCGGGGATTCTTATTCTTCGAATTCTTAAAATTCACAAACTCAGCCCGATAAAGGCATTATTATATACTGTCGGGCTAAGTATTTCATTTTTAATGCTTGTTGGATTATTTATGAATATAGTATATCCATTTGTTGGTATTTCAAATCCTTTATCCGCATTGTCATTAATAGCAACGATAAGTATTTTTATCTTAATCTTATGTGTAATAGGCTATCATAGGGATAAATGCTTTTCGGGGATTCTTATCAACCAAAAGCAACCTTTCCATCCCCCTATTCTATTACCAGTGTTAGTTTTATTGCCTGCGTTAAGCATTTTTGGAACATGGTTGATGAATAACTTTGATAATAATTCTTTCATCCTTTTATTGATATTAATCATATCAATTGTTATACTCCTATCTACTTTATCAAGAAAATTTCTTTTTGAGGATTATTACCCTTTTGCAATACTGATGATCAGCATTTCGCTTTTATATATGATGTCTTTAATTTCCCCATATATTATCGGGTGGGATATTCATCATGAATATTATTTTGCTAATTTGGTATACAATGCTTCTTATTGGAACTATTTAATTCCTGATAATGTTAACGGAATGTTAAGTATCGTAATTCTTCCAACAATATATTCCCATATTTTAAACCTACAAATAGACCAAATATTCAAAATTATCTATCCTTTATTATTTTCACTCGTACCTTTGGGTTTATATGAATTATATAGTGAAGAGACGGGGAAAAAAATTGCTTTCATTTCGGTGTGCTTTTTTATGTCCTTTAGCGTATTTTTTGGAGAGATGACTCAATTATGTCGGCAACAAATAGCTGAATTATTTTTTGTTGTAATGCTGTTACTGATCTTTGATAGAAAGGAGGATATAGACACCTTGAAGAGAAAGATACTAATCATCATTTTTGGTATGTTTATCATTGTATCGCATTATGCCATATCATACATTTTCATGTTCTATCTTCTTTCTGGATTTGTTCTGATATTTCTATTAAGTAACTACACCGCAACAAAGCCCAATAAAAATTTGACATTGGGCGTTATCACATTGTATTTCGTCATGAGTCTCTCTTGGTATATATATGTTTCAGGTTCTTCTTCATTTAATACCATTGTAGGCATAGGTAATAACATTTTTTCTTCTCTCTATGAATTTGCGTCTCTTAGTACAAGGGACCCAACCATATTGAAAAGGATTTATCTTGCAGATTTAACATCGACTGAAAGAGTAAAGATAGGTTTTGAATATATTACAATGTTTTTTATTGCCATTGGAGTTATTAAATCGTCTTTATCAATCATAAAAAACAAAAAATCAGATTTTAATATTGACTTCTTTTCAATGGTATTAGTTAGCGCTACAATAATTGCGATGTGTATCGGTTTACCTTTCTTTTCTGTTTATCTCAACATGTCACGATTCTATTTCCAAGCACTCTTTTTTTTAGCACCATTTTTTGTTTTTGGTGGAGTAGTACTTTTTAGATTAATATCAAAACAATTAAAAAGAACAATAAAGACTGATACCATTTTGTTTTTTATTTCGTTAATTTTAATAGCCTATTTTCTGTTTAATACAGGATTTATGTATGTAGCAACAGGAGAAAGCAAAGAAACATATACACTGCCATGTTTGGAAAAAGAAGGTATCTGCCCCGACCTTATTTATATTTATGATGAAGAAGTATCATCCGCTAAATGGCTATCAACAAATATAAATAACGAATCAATTGCATATGCCGATTACAATGGAAAATGGATGGTTTTAAAAAGCCATGCTCCAAAAGTAAACGCATATATATTTTCAAACAGCACCATCTGGATTCTTAGAGATACATACATCTATTTTAGGCAGCTCAATACAAAGAATAAAATACTCGAAAGATCGAGTGAGCTAGAACGTAATTATGAATATATTGATCTTCAAAATACCTCGTTCTATAAAACATTTATAACACATAGTAATAAAATATATGATAATGGTGGTTCATATCTATATAACTACGATTAAATTTCAAAAAAATCTTTATATGCCTTTGTCCATTTGTTGTAATTAAATTGTTCTTTAATCCACATTGATGCATTATTTGCTATATTCCTTTTTAGTAAAGAATCATTAAGTAGCAATTCGATTTTTTTTGATAGTGATTCACTCGTTGGTTCACATATCAATCCATTATATTGGTCTACCACGATATCAGTTAAGCCACCAATATTTGTAGTTATTACAGGCTTTTTCATTGCCATTGCTTCTAAACAACTCAAAGAAGTCCCTTCTGAACAAAATGAAGGTATAATAACAATATCACTAGCAGCATATAATTTTGGCATATCTTTAAAATGATTTTTGTGCCCTAACAAAGAAACATTATCTTGAAGATTGTTATCTTGTATATATCTCACTGCCCAATCTTTTTGTGGTCCGTTTCCGATAATCAGTAATAAAATCTCCGGATATCCATACGAAAGATTTTTAATTGCTTCCAAAGCTATATGAATACCTCGCACATAAGAGATATTCCTTGGAAATAAAATTATTGTCCTATTTTCATAATTTTTTTTGATTTCATATCCTTTCATCTCAGGATTGAATATTTGGATGTTTACATAATTAGGAATTACTTTTATTTTATTCCTATACTGAGGAAATTCAGACTGTACATATTTCAGTAAGAATGTATCTACAGAAGCGATTTTTCTAAGATGTTTTATTGCATAATGCACTCGAAACTTCATAAATCTTTTTTTAATCGTTGGTATCCACTTTTCGTATGTTGTTCTTTCACATTCACGCACCAATCGTGGACAGTCCCACTCTATACCATGGCACGTTCCGGTCATGCTTTCATTTACAAATGGAAAGGCATCGCTAATCCAATGTAGGTGCACCTTATCGGCATCTTTGTCTATATACTTTTTCCAGAAGAGACTAAACTCTAAGTAGGTACCGACAATATTTGGGAGTTTTATGCCTTTCACTTTTATATTGTCAATTTCAAAGTCTTCATGTTTATGCCAGGGTTGAATAACAGTGACATCATGACCCTCTTTTATGAGATATTGAGATAGATCATAAAGGTACACCTCTTGACCACCAATTAGACCTTTAATCCCCATGAATTCGTATCCTTCACGGTTTCCTATGAATGCTGGTGTGCATATATTGATTTTCATGAGACACGCCCATAATTTATTAAAAAGAAATAAGAAGCTTGTATGAACATATTTCCAGCTAAAATAACGGCACCAAGCAATAAACCTAATTTAATTTGCATTAATATAGGAAATATAAAGAATGCTAATGTGTCTGCTTCTACGAATGTAGGAATAATTGAAATTCGCTTTGAATCAAAATATGTCTTAGTTTTCCATATAAAAGGAAATTTGTTTTGAATTGCTTTAGAGGTATTATCTTTATTAATATTTTGGTATGAAAATACATTTTCATGCTCATGGGTGTCCCCGTGGGTCATGAAGGTTTCTTTATGAAATTTTTCATTGATTGCAGAGAGCTCATACCAACTCAAGCTCTGGATTAAATAAAGAAAAATAAAGACAATACCAAATAAAAAATAGGACACATCTTTTGTTGATAAATATTGCCCATAGACCAAACATAAAACAACGAAGAATAATCTTGTTTGATCTAACATGCTATCTAAATACATACCAAATCCACTTTTCAATCCTTTTAATCGTGCTATTCTTCCATCAACGCAATCAAATATATAACAAATCTCAAATAAAAAAGCACCTATAACTAAACAAATCCAAGTCCCATGTAAAAAATAAAAAGCAGAGGCAAGACCAATAATGAATGAAATAATTGTGATTTGATTTGGTGTAAGTTTTGTATAATTTGCGAAGAGATATACTAATCTAAGTACCAATGGTCTAAGGATCACCACATACCACCAAGGTTCTGCGGGTTTCGTCTCTAAATTTTTGATGTCATTGAGTGCATATCCAGTCATTTTGTAGTCTCTTGTAATGGCTCTCTATCTGTCTTGCATTTTGAACTATTTCCTGCTTTTTCACATATCTCATCAGATATTTTCTCAGCCATTAACCTTGCAGTAGTCAATTTTCCACCAACAATATGTAAGAATTTTTCCGGCTCTTCGAATATTCTAAAATCTCTGGATACCTCTCTTCCATTTTCTGTGATTTTTTGTTTGAATAATGGTCGTATTCCTGTAAAGTTTTTTACTGTTTTTTGATATTTTACATTTGGAAGAATTATCGAAAATTTCTCTTTTAAATATTCATCTGCCCAAGGTTCCAACTTTGCATCTTCTGGACTGTTGATTGTTGTTGATGTAGTTCCCAACCATCCATATCCAGTGTGAACAATATATGCGTCCGCATCTGATGGTTCATGGAGATATTGTAATCCTCTAGCTGATAACGCCTTTTGAACCATAATTGTTCCCTGACTGTACAACAACGGGATTGTTACCCCTATTTTCCTTGCAATTGTATTGATCCACGCGCCAGTGGCATTAATAATATAACTTGCCTCTAATTCGCCTCTACTTGTTAATAAAATATATCTATCCTTTTTTTCTATTTTATATATTTCTGTATTTTCTAATAACATTCCTCCGCTCTCAATTGCAGACGTACAATTAAGCCAACAAAATTTCTGTGCGTTAATATTTTTGTCATCTGTTTCAATAGCCATCTCAAGGTCTTTGTTTAAGGAAGGGATATCTTTAAAAACCGCTTTTATATCTAATTCGTCTGCACGTATATCTAATTTCATAGCTTCTTTTAACGCTTTTTCCGTATACTCATTTCGAAATCCTACGAAATAATTATTATTTTTTCCAACAATGTCTGGAGCGGTTTTTGATATTATTCTGTTTTCTTCTGCACATTCTTTTGCAACAATTGGATCCTTTAGTACATATCTCATTCCACCAACTAAGTTTTGATGTGATGCCGCGGTTGTACCACTTGCTATTTTGCTTTTTTCTATAAGTGCAACATTAAAACTTCTCATGGATAAATCTCTAAATGTCGCTGTTCCTGTTGCACCACCACCAATTATTATAACATCATACTTCATCTTATTCACCGCCTCTTTGCATGATTTTTCCGTAGATTTCTTTTGCCTGTATCAAATCCTCATAAGTATCCAATTCACATCTGAGAAAATTATCAGTAAACACTACTCTAACTTCTTTTGGATATTTCATCAAAAGTCTATTTAATGGTTCAGAATACCACTCTGGATTACTTCGTGGCATTTTAACCTCCTTCTTAAACTCCTCTAAAAACTTACCACTCATTTTTATCATGCTTGTATAAACTACAGTTCCATGCGTTTTTTTTCCAATACCCCTGGTATAACCATCTTTAACCATAATTTTACAATCTTCAGGCTCTATATTTTTAGTATTGTCTGCAACAAGCACATTATTATATTCGGACGTTAATAATCTCTTCAGTAGTGCAATATCAAAAATTATATCTCCATCTAAAATAACAATTGAATCAACTTTTGGGTCTACATAATCCAATGCCAAAGCTACGCTATAAGCGTTATCCGTTTTATCAAAGACATCGTTGTAAATCGGTTTAATTAAATCATTGTAGTTTAATTTATTGATATGATTGATAATCATATCTTTTTTATATCCTATCACAAGCAATATTTGTTCTATATTACATTTAGCTAAACACTTTAACTGATAATCAACTAACGTTTCTCCATTCAACTTCAATAAACATTTTGGTTTATTATCCGTCATCGGTCTTAATCGTTTCGACATACCCGCTGCCAATATTATCGCTTTCTTGCTCATCGTCTATACCGCCTTTCTAATATTTTATTTGTATACTCTCTTATTACCTTTAATTACGTTTCTAATAATATCAATATCTGTTTCATCAAACATCTTTACTAAATATAGCAATACTATATATATTAATGCCGAAAGAACGATTAAAACTGCTAAATTTATATCACAAAAATACTTAACAAAACACCCCATACCAACACCAGCGATAAATATTTTCAATACATTTTTTAATGCAAAAGAGCCACTAAATCGGTATTCCGTCTGTGAGAATAGTATAAATGAAGGAAACAGAAGGATAAATTCTGTTAGGCATGTCGCGGTCGCGGCGCCAACATAACTGAACTGCGGTATCAGCAATAAGTTTAATATTACATTTACAATCGCGCCCAGCATCGTTATTTTAGTAAAAATAATTTGTTTGTTAATCGCTTCAAACAAACGAGGCGTAAAGTTCGCAAATATAATTACATTTGACCATATAAGGATCTGTAATGCAATCACGGAAGGAAGATACTCGCTGCCATAGAACAATAGTATAAATCGCTCTGATAAGATAGCAGTGCCTACGGCAATTGGGAAACTGATTATGAGTGAATATTTAAACAATCGTTCACAGATAAGTTTTAATGACTCTTTTGACGTTTTATAAAATTCGGACATATTAGGGAAGAGAGATATGTGAAGAATACTCCGCATGAACAGTAATGCAAGAACTATTTTATATGCGGCATTATACCAGCCAATAACCTCATTACTATTAGGAACCATCAAAGAGAGCATAACCGTATCGATATAATAATAAATCGTAACAAATATGCTTGTCAATCCAAAAGGCAACGCTTCTTTAATCGTAGGCTTCCAGAAATCAAAATCAATCTCTGTCTTTGGTTTTGCGAATTTCAATACGGAAACAACAAAACTATATCCTAAAACTATTGCACTAACTAAAACATACAAAGAGGCGAATCCAATAACACCAAAACCGCGAGTTATCACAAATAAAGCACCAGAAAGCATTAAAACGCTATTTAAAATCTGTCCAATCGAGACATATTCCATTTTCTCATGTGCTTGAAAAATTGAATAAAACATTTGAGAGAACGTATTAAAGATAACCGCCAAAGCAACTAAATAAACAACTTTAATTGTCATATTGGGATAACCCAAGAGATTTATCGCTAGGCATATCAATCCAAAAGTGATTATTGCTAAAATCACCTTTATTACCGCAATATTCCCTAAATATTTACTTGCTAATGATTTATCTCTCGCTACTTCTCTAACAGTTAGTTGACCTAAGCCGAGATCGGGAAAAATACCAAAAATTCCAGTAAAAGCAAGTGCAAAGGATAAAATACCAAAGCCTTCTGCCCCTAAGTAGCGGGCAGTGTACATAATAAATAAAAACCCTAAAAGAGAGCTTGTAACCTGTGATATGCCTAATACTATTGTGTTCTTTGCGATTCGTTGGATGGTGTTCATGGGGCCACTCCTTTTTTAAACCACAGATTAACACAGATTACACTGATTGCTTATAAATCATTCAAGAATCTGCTTTCAACTTATACTCAATCCAGTTAAGATTATTTACCCGGATTAAACCAGAATCCCCAACTTCTTCTGCGTGAAAGTGCATTTTCCCATCACCCGTAACCAATACCGCATTTTTCATCTTAGCCAATGCCATAAAATAATTCTCTCTTTTATAGTTCTCGCTTGACATTGATTGCGCTGGCTTAAAAATGCTCTTTATGATGACAGAAGTATCGAAAACCGCACTATTCATAGTGATTTCTTGTTCTCGTGTTTTTAAAAACCTTGTTTATATCTGCCTTTGCCTCTATCGCCCCTGTTTCGTCAAGCAATTTACTGAAGCTGCTTTTTATAGTTATTTGCACCACCGTGTTTTCTGAAAAGTCCAATTTCTCAAAAGGCTTCAACACACCAGCCCCATATATCGCTTTTGTTTTCATTTTCTTTTCATTCTCGTGACGAGTGCGCCATCTATAATCCCCACTTCTAAAGCAAAGATCAATAATTGAGTGACATGCCCACCTGATGCGGAATTATATCTAATATCATGATCGGTGGAATGCCCAATATAACATTTCAAATAATTCCCGATTAATATATCTTCGGACTCTTTTCCAAATATATCCAAATTTAAACTTTTAAAATCAACTTCATGACCGGGACAGACCTCGAAGCATATGCCGCAGTTGTCACATTTTTCTTCGTTTAATACAGGAACGTAAATCCCTTTCTTTTCATTTATTGTGAGTTTGATAGCTTCTTTGGGGCATAGTGCAATGCAAGTCCCGCAACCTGTACACAAACCATCTGTTACAACCTGAGAAATTGTATTGTTGTTCATATCCGCGATTTCGGCATTTCACCTATTGCCTTTTTAATCCTCTCCAAAAATCTCTCGGCATCTTCGACTATGGATTCTGCTTCTTCTTTGGACGGTTCGTAATAAATATCATATTCTGCTATTTCACGCTTGGTTTGCGCTTTTGCAAAACTCTTTGCATATAATTCCTCAATAAGACCTTCATTAACAAATTGCAATCCAAATTGAGAGACTACACCTGTATGCGTCTTTGGATAGATGTCTTTCAAAGCGAGTAAGGATTTAGCGGCATGAAACATCGCATAATACGCCTCGCTTATGGCATCAACAAACATGTTGTTTTCAAATAAAAGATTAGCTGAGCTGAGCTT
>JAPWVK010000069.1 GCA_029241965.1 Candidatus Methanophagales archaeon | reverse complement strand
TGCGGGTCCTGACGTAGTGTATTTTAAACTCAATGTAACCAGTCCTGATGGGAAATGGTACGGCGAGAAGATTATTAGGTTGGAAGATGCTTATGAGGCGGACCATCAGGGTTGTGGGTTCTATGAGGTCAATCTCGTAGTCTCCGAAGTCCCATCAGAAACCTACACCATCAGCGGCTACACCAGCCCGGCAGCCGATAAAGTAAACATCACGAACATGAACGAGTCGAAAGGCGTGAATGACCGACCTGCCGACTATATCGGTCCTGATGGCTTCTACAACCTCACGCTGGACGTTCCTGAAGAAGTAGAAGCCGGGGATGAACTCCGGATCATAGCATGCGATGTGCCCGACAATTACACGAGCAACTGCAATGTCACTGACCACACGGTGGTGGACATAGGTGGAGAGGAGAACGTCAACCTCACGCTGGACCACTACTGCCAGAACTACTACCCAACATTCCCGTTCCACACGTGGAATGCGAGCAATTGGAGCGGCCCCGCGGCGATGGAGATGCTGATTGACCATTATCTCGACCCGCCAGACGTGCCGAATCAGACAGTGCTGAACGCAACTGGAATCGGCCACAACCTGGGTTGCAACTCAGACCTTGAGTTTGTTGACCCGAGGGGCATGAGATATACATTGAATGACTATCTATACTACCCGTATACGCCATACGTGGCACACTACGGAATCGGCAGCTACACTGATATCAACGACACACTGCACTATATGTGCAAGTGGCAGTATTTAGGTCCCGGAACAGCGCCAGCTTATGGCGACTACTCCAACTGGATGGTAGTTAGGGGAATACACACGAATAAGACACCGAGCTTCACGCAAGGTAGTTACGAAATCTATGGGTTCTGGATAAACGACCCGTACAATGCAACAATGGAAGGTCCGGGTGGTATTGGCGAGAACACCTACAAGTCGGTGGAGCAGTGGACGAGCCTGTACCACAAAATGCTCAACGTCAATCCTGATGATACCTACAATGGCACCTATGTCGCAGTATGCGAGCCGCCGGAAGACGATGACGTCAAGGTAACGTTAGCCCTAGCAAAGCCAAGATTTGCGGCTGCGATAACGCCTATGCTGGCTGAGAAGCCGATGATGGTGTACGGTGTCGAGCAACTGGCGCTTGAGAGAGCAGTCAAAGACGATGAGTCGCTCAAGATAGTGAAGGCGGCAATTGACGGCGTGACTGAGGAACTCATTCCGTATGATGCGGAATTTGCGGCGGTATTTGCAAAGACCATTCCGGGTAAGCCGAAGCTGGTAACAAGCGATAACGGCGACTACTATCTCGTGCCGTTCAACGTGCCTGTAGAAGTAAGACCACCGGTCAAGAAGATGCCTGTTGTGATCGAACGACTAAGAGCAAGCGGTGATAATAAGTTCGAGCGTGTGAAGCGCATGGCTGCAAACGCAGTAATCGAACCGATACCAATCGAGCCAATCAAAGCCGAGAGGACGCTTGTCGTTGTGCTCGTTGACGCAGCAGACGGCAGCTTCAAGGAGGCTTCCTGGGTTGAGAACCCGGTGAAGTATCTGCCGGTATCGAAGATAGAAGCGATGAAGCTCGCACTCGATGAGGTACTCGATGAGCTGCACATAGTAGCCAGGAAGGATGCCCGGGATCTTGGGGTTATCCAGCAGAGACCAACCATCGAGCTCGTGTACCGCGATGCAAGTCCGTACTACCCTGACTGGAAAGTCACGGTTAACGGTAAGGTCTTCTACGTTGGTCAGGACGGCATGGTGAGCTAAAAGCCAATGTGATACTAATGCGTACAAAAATAGTAAAGATAGGGGGTTAAATTTTTTCCCCCAACACTTTCTTTCTTTTTTGCAAAAAGAAAGAACCTGTGCTAAGAAAGAAAAACACAGGAGATGAAGGTAAGAAGTTAATCAAAAAAACGCTACGCAGAAATGGGGAAAAACGAAAAAAATGAATAAGCAATATGTAATAATATTAATACTGATGTTAGCGATAGTAGCAGCGTTGAGTGTGCCAGCGTCAGCATTCTGGTGGCCCAATGGACTGCCCCTGAGCGACTATTCATATTGCAATGCTGACCCGGAATGCAATTGCACCGTGTGGGAGAACATTACAGTGGCAAATGGTAGCTATAACATAGATTTGATTTCGGGTATTATTCCTGAGGACTATAACTATACGTTTTCGGTGCCATGGTATGATGATCTGATGTTATGCCGGGGTTTACGAGGATGTATAGACGGGTGGCTGCGGAATGATGAATTTTATGTATAACGGGCACCATCTGGGATTGCTACAGATAGGAGGACCCGGAGATAACAACAGCAATGTCGCGTGTGGTGGTGGTCTTGGTTGTGGTATCTGGTGGAACGTGACAGCCTATACCAATCCGGGACAGATCAATTGGTATTACAGGGAAGACGTGAGCTGTCCCGATGGCAGGGGCCGCGGTTGCATATGACCCGACAAACATAAAAAATAAAAGATTGGGCTTTTTGCCACTTTTTATTTTTTATTGCAAAAAATCGAAAGTTTTATATGTTGACTTATAATTAACATAAAATAAAACAAAATAGGAGGTGAAGCCAAAAAATGAAAAAGATAATTTCTGGGGTTTTTGTGTTGCTTCTTTTGCTACTCAGTATAAGCGCAGTGGCATACGCAGAGCTTACTCCACCGCTGCCTGGTACGCCAACTTACGATATCAGTGTAGAGGAAGCATATAAAATGCTTGAAGAAAATGCAGGAGAAACTATTTTGCTGGATGTCGGAACAGAAGGGGAATATAGTGCTGAGCATATAAACATGCCCAATGTCGAATTAATAAATATACCAAAGGATGCATTAGAAAGCAGGCTTGACGAATTGGACAACTCTAAATCAATTATCGTGTATTGCAAATCCGATAATAGAAGTAGCGCAGCAAAAGATATACTTACTCAGCACGATTTCATCGTTTATAACATGCTTGGTGGAATAACTGCATGGAAAGCAAAGTACGATACTTCTACGACAACAGCAGATGCAGTAACTCCTTCGCCCGCAGTATCGCCTGTGCTCACGCCCGCAACAGCGTCAACTCCAGTAACATCTCCTGTACACACACCTACTGTTGTATCTTCTACAACATCGCCGGTAACGACACCAGCACATGGAGTGGAGAAGGAAGTTCCGGGATTCGAAGTAATCACGGCATTAGCAGCCATATCACTAATCGCATGGCGCCGCGTGTTGAGAAAGCAATGAATGCGTAAAATAGCCGTGTTTGAGGTTTGATGAGTTCTTGTACCTGACTACTCTCACCTCAGACGGCACTCTTTTTTATTGTATATAATTTCTTTGGTAAAGCTTTCTTTTTTAAAGAAAGGTTTTTCAGAGCTTGCAACAGCGCTATTTATCTATTTGTCCATGCGTATGTCGTGCAATCATGTCACGAACATTAGAAACCAATTCCTGTGGGATTTCCATAATCGTCTGTCTCTTTTCCTTCACATACGTCTTCGGTAAGCTAACAATGCGTTTCCTAATAAATCATATGCAGTTTTCACTTTTTCTGTTTGTTTTTATGCCGCCTCCTCTCGTGACAATATCCAACATAAACAAGCGCAACAGCCACTGCAAGCAGCGCTAACCGAATCAGTAACTTAACTAACGAAAACTCGCCTCTTTTTCCACTTCCGCCCGCTGTTTCACTCCGCGCTACCGTGCCTTTCATCAATCGCCCGGTAATCGTTTGACCCTTTGTTTCTTGAGGTACAGCAGCAGATTCTCCACTACCGCCTGCTGTTGTAGCGGCATCAACAACTGCTTCTGTTCCTTTGCCCGGTCCTGTGCCGCCTCCACCGCCTCCACCACCTCGCGATAACGCTAATGGCTTTTCCGTCATTGTTACACTTATATAGTCAGTAGCGATATTGTTGCCTTCTTCGAGCTCTTCCACTTTTCCCCCGGAGTCCGCCATAACCGAGATAGTGACATTCTGTGTTTTGATTTGTTCAAGGGCTCCAATTATATCTGGTGCCGTCCATGTAAACTCTACGGTCGTGTCACTAAAGCCCTCCAGCAACTTAATAGTTCTGACCTCGTCTTTCGGCGTACCGTCACTTGCCGTGAAGCTAACCTTAAAATTTTCCGCTTTTGCCTCTCCTGTGTTGCGTATGGTCGCTTTTATCTTGTGTGTTGTACCTCCCTTTGCAGAAGAAGGTGCACGTAATGTCACTGTCAGGTCTGGCAGGTATGTGAGCTTAAAAACCGCATTTGTTGCCAGCATGAAATTACCTTTGCTCTGTATCTCTGCTAAGTTATCCTGAGTATCTAAATGCTCTTTAACATCCGCCCAGCGATTTGAGGTAAGAGCCATACAGCCTTTTCCTTCATATTCCCAATAACTTTTACCTCTCGGAGAACCTACATCCCCACCGTTAAACATGAGTGCGTCTCCTATAGTTACACCTTCACATAACGTTTCTTCCGCCAATGAAGGTATAACCGTCAATAATTCCGCTTTGCTCACTTTAGTTTCATTTACAATACCCACAAAAGAAGCATTCGCAATGCACTGGTCAAACTCAAGACCAGTTGGGTATTGGTCATTTTTAGCCATCATCAACTCCGCGCCCTCGGTTATCCAGTATTCAACAAGTGGTTTGGATTCGTCCTCATACACTACTAGAAGAAGCATACCCGATAAAACTCCTTCATCTATCGTTGCCTTTGCCTCATTGTTGCCTCCCGATTTTGCGATGTCTGTTACATCATAGGCATACGTTCCATACCACTTATTATATTTAGTGGCAGTAGGATTCTCTGAATACTTCTTAGGCGATACACCTACATCATTGAACGCCATAGCCACGCCCGGTGAACTATCTTCTGACCATACCCAGTAAACATAAAGCCGAGCCAATGTTATATTCACACCACTTGGAATGCCCGTGAATTTGACATCACCATGGCCATACTTACTTTTTCCAATTGAATATACCATATCGCCGTAAATTCTGTCGTGAGTGAAATTATACAAATCGCCACCCATGTATCCACTGCCTGAATAAACAGGTACAGTTTTCGATGATGCATTATTCTCTTCACCATCCGAATGAAAGTCATTTCCCTCAAATATATCGTTTTCCGAATCTGCAATTACAGAAACTTCGTAACTTTTTGTATCGCCGACAAAATCAGGGTAAATTTTACCTTCAATAAAAGTTACATTTATCTCTTCGCCTGCATAGAGCATTTTATCGGCATGAGGGAACTCAAAGTTAGTATTTTCCGAGTTACTGTTTTCCGTGTGTCTGAAAGCAACGGTACCATTTGGATGTCTTACCTCAAGCGCAATGCCGAAATTCAGCTTCTCGCCGCCTGCCGGGAACACGATGCCTTCGGTTTCATTGTTGTTTCTGATGGTTGCTTTGATAATGTTATGCTCGACGAGCACGACCAGTTTGTCTGCTGTCGGCTGCTTAAAATACAAATCTTCAGCCACGAGGTCAACATATATCACTCCAGTTTTACTGTTATTACCTTCCACTAATTCTGTTATATTGTTATCCGGGTCTACCGTTACAGTTAATTCCCGGGGCTCGTCATACTTATCATACTTATTCCATTTGGAAGGAATAGAAACATTTTTGCTTTCACTCGCATTTAGTTGGTCTATGGTCTTATACTCAACTTCGCCCCATGCGTATCTATCAACCTTGATTTTATCCGCACGTGTATAGTCAATCAAGATGGTATCGCCCTTTACCCAAGGCGTCCAGCGATCATACTGATTTTCGTCGTAGGTCTTAACTATGTCGCCTGTTTTGTTCCTGATTTTTACCTTGCCGCCGGGTTTAAGCTTTATGGCTGTGAAATAAGCACGGATATTGTGGGCACCGGGATGTGGTGATAATGTGTAGATATCAGTCCCCTCTTTATACAGAAGCTCCTCCTTCTGCTCTGTGCCCTTCCAGAACTTCACCGTGAGGTTGGATACACCAGTTATACCTCCGACTTCTTTTATTATTACACTTGCATTCTTATCGTCCCTCGTTGGCGACTTGAAGCCAGCAACCGTAATATCCTGGTAGTTCATAAGTATTTCTACCTCGTT
Source organism: Candidatus Methanophagales archaeon (assembly GCA_029241965.1). Lineage (GTDB taxonomy): Archaea > Halobacteriota > Syntropharchaeia > Alkanophagales > Methanospirareceae > QENJ01. The sequence continues at coordinate 9,476 of JAPWVK010000069.1, read as the reverse complement.
CTCGTTATTGTTCTCATTTATCTCGTCTATCTCATCCTCGGGGTCAATAATTATGGTCACACTATACATCGGATCGTCAGCAACACTCATATTATACCAGGTTGCGTTCACTTCCCGTGTTTCATTCGGTGCCAATTGTGAAACATAAGTGCGGTTGAGCAATTTTCTATATGTAATTTTATCAATCTGCTTGTACCAATCAGAATCGTATGTATCTATCCTTCCCACCGTACACCAGGTTATATCCCCATAACGTTTCTCTGTTGACTCAATCCTGCCTCCTAATGTGTCTATCCACACATCCTCTATTTTAACCGTGTCATTCTCTGAGGTCGGGTCCAGAACGTAATTTTCTATTTTCCAAATATGATTTAGATGAATGCTTATCCAGCTTGCATTTGGCACAGAAATACAAGACGATTTTGCGGTGAAGCTCTTTGTGGTATTCTCCCAGAAATCAACGTTGAAGCTTGCATTTTTTGTTCCATTGTTACACACAACCGCGGTAATGGTAACGTTTTCGCCATCATTTGGATTCTGTGGCGTATTGTTTAACGCAACAATTGTTGGGTCTTTTGACGCATTCACGTGCAGTGGAAGGTCAAAGGCATTATTCGATTCGTTTAGTTCTCCTATTTCATTATCCGGGTCTATTATGGTGGTTATGTTGTGTTCTCCAGTAGATGCAGCCCACTCCACCGTAATATCCTTTGATTCGTTCATCGTTTCGCTTGCATTCAACGTCACTTCCGTGCGATTGAACTCCTTTCTTGTTGTATAATCCTCTAACTCAAACTCTGCATTTTTTGTAGTGATATAAACGGTATCTCCGGGTATCCAGGAGGTCGTTATATCAAATATCGTGTGCGCTTCTTTTGTCTCATAATCCCAGGTTGGTCCCTTATACCATGACCCATGTTCACTCCATACGATGATTACACCTTCTAAGTCCACTTTTAACCACTTGAAATGTACCTTTATCGCATCAACGCCGGGGCGTCGTATGATGGTCGTAGTCGCATCAGGGCTTACCGGTGCATAATGCGGATTGATACTCCTACTATAACGATATTGGTAGGTGCAACTTTCTTTTTCATAATCCACAAAGCTAACCTCTGTTGTTCCGTTTCGGAAAGCCTCTTTCGTTTGTGCTACGGTAGCAGTTATATTTAGCGTACCAGCATCCGAGAGATTGGTCTTTTCTGGTCTCACATCTATCACAGTGAAGTCCCGTGTTGCATTCACGTGCATTACTCTGGATACGATATTGTCAGTTTTATCATTCTCCGGCACGATTCCTTCCGGGTCTATCCGCAGCATTACCGTGTGATTGCCTCCTTTCACCTTTTGAGTCATTGAAACATTAGTGGCTTGATTGATTCCCAGTGATACCTCTTTTCTTAATATTGCACCTGCATAGAAGTCTATATCAACAATAGTATTGTACGTAACGTAAAGCTGCAATCCCACTGTATCGCCTGGCACTTCTATCCAACCGGGCTCGGTACTGTTTGCAACCAGCTTGCCTTTTTTATCATAAATCGCCAGATAACTCGTTCCATACTCACATCCTTGTTCCTTAATATGCACATATACACGGCTTGAGCCCTCCCATGTATTATTATATATCCATACCCAATGCCAATCCGCAGAGGTGAGGTCGCCAAATTGGTTATAATAATGATGCCGGGGATTGTCATCGCCATCAGTTGCAAGAATAACCGAGAACTTTTCTGCAGGCAAAAAGCCTGAATTCGTTACATTGGCTGTGATGGTTACGTTATCGCCCTCATTCAGGTCCATTGGAGTCCATGAAATGTTTCCTAAAAGTTCTGCCGCACGGACATATATTTCTTCCTTCCAGGTCTCTGCTATAGTACCCTCATAATCCACTTCCACCTCGATCCAGTGGCTACCCATAGTTGCATTCCAGATCGTAGATACGTTTAATGATTCATTTTGACTTAGACTCTGATTGATTTTGCTGTCAATTTGATTACTGTCAACGAGAAAACTCACGTCGAAGTTTTCGGCTCGTTTTATCCCGGTATTGGTGATATTTGCAGTAATATTCACGACATCTCCGTGTTTTATGGTGTCGTTTTCACCAATCTCGGTGCCGTTGACCGTTAACCAGAGGTTAGAAATGGTGAGTTCGGCGCCTTTCACCGATATAATTCGCGAAAACTCGTTATTCGATTCATTGAGTTCTATAATAACATCTTCTGGATCAATTTTCGCTACTATGCAACGCACTCCTCCCTGGGAAGCATTCCAGCTCTCGGTGATAAATTTAGTGTCACTAACATTGAGGGAATAGTTTGCAGTATGAATTATGCCGCTTGGCACCAGATAATTGACTCTGATGACCTTTGCATAAGCGCTATTCGATTCGGACCTTCCTGTCTCTACGGTTATGCTATCCCCAAACACCCATGGCGTCCATCCATAGTAATCATCGGTATAGGAAACTATCTCATTACCACGGCTGTCATAGATGTTAACAAAACCACCATCTATGTCTAACTGCAAATAGAGCCTCATTGCAGTTGCATTTTCTGACTCTCGCTTAACCTCTATACACGAAGCTTCACTCGTTCCAGGCTCCCCTGGTAGCGCATAGCGATAGCTACCGTCCTCCTCAATATGCCTTTCCGCACAGTCATAGATTGTCAGATTTGTATCAGCAGGCTCATCTCCTATATTTGCAATCTCAACAATGATATTCACAGTATCCCCTTCTGCAATGCTATCCTTATCAAATGTCATGTTTGTGACTGCGAGGTCGGGTGCTCTCACGTAAATCTGCTGGTCGAAGCTATTGTTTGTCGCATTAAATTCAACTGTTTCATTTGTCGGGTCCGCTTTTACTGTTATCGTGTGATTCCCCGCAACGTTTACTGACCAATTGTAATGCGCATGTTCTGTCCCATTACCTTTGCCAAAGGCAACTTGTGTTTTATTAAGTTCCTTGTTATCGTAATATAAACTTACATTAACGAGTCCACCGCTATTTGCAAGATTTGATATGCTGAGGGTGGCATTCAGGGTGGCATTCTCACCGAGCACCAGTTCCACTTTACCAGAATCAGGATTGATAGCACGCAGCGTGTTATTTACCCAGAACGATAGATTCGTAACCGAAAAATCACGAGACATATTTACTCTCACTGTTCTTGTTATAACATTGTTCGTCTCGTTGTTCTCTATATTATCCTGTTTATCGAGTTCGACCGTAATGTTATGGCTCTCGTTGTTTCCTTTTACAACCCTTGCAATCCATGTTACATTAACTGGTATTGAATGATTAGCCTCCAGACTTGTGATATTTGTTTCATTAAATATCACGCTCTTATCCTCGCTGTTATCCTTAAACCGAACCGTGAAATTATCAGCATCCTTTCCTCCTAAATTCTTGATAGTCACAGTAATGTTCACCTCGTCTCCATCCAGATAGGTCTTCTCACTTAGCGGGAAGTTCATTATCGCAAGGTCTGTTCCGCTAACGAATGTCTCGTTTCGCAACACCTTATCTTCCACATTCGCTAAAATCGTGTAATTCCCGGGCTTCTGAGGAGCATTCCATGTGATGTTATAGTATTCTATATCACCGGCGTTTAGTGTTACTATTCTGTTATCGAGAAACACTTGATATTTGTCAATTGAAAATTGAAGGGTGACTGTGGTGCTACCCTCTTCGTCGTATTTTACTTTTGTATCTATTGTGATGTTATTATTATTCCAATCAGTCCAAACATCGGTCCACTCTTTCCTTCTTTCTGAACCTTTGGGCGGGTGAGTGTGTAAAAGAAGACAATCTAACTGTTGGTCCCCTGCATAAAGATAAATTGGTTCTTCTGATATACCCTCATTATAAACAGTAACGTCGCCACTACCTTTGTCCCCAGCAATCGTTATATTCTCAAAATGAACTCTCATAATGTGACCTTTGAGACATTCTGGCGGTGAGATTGTTGTAGACAAACTTTTACGTTTAGCATAAGGGCCAACGCTAACACCACCACGCGGTATTGTGATGGACTTGTTCTCTTCAATATAAAACCAAACCGTGCTAATCGCCTGCTCGGTTTCATTATTCTTGATCTTTGCACTCACATTTACCTGGTCGCAGACATTCGGATGTGCGGGGTCGAGTTTTAGCATTGTTAGATTCAAGTCAAGCAGAGTAATATTCAGTGTGCAGTTTTTTATGTTGTTCTCATTATAGTTCTTTCCAATAATGTCGGTATCACTGATTTCGTCAAACTCATTATCAGGGTCAACCACCGCCACTATCTGGTGGTTTCCACCAGCCACGTTTGCATTCCATGTTATAGCAGATGTAATATTCGTTTTGCCAGCTTCCGCATACACTTCTGAAGTTCCAATTCTGATAAATCTCTCACCGCCACTGCCAATAAAATCGGTGCTGTTTACATAAAACCCAACGCTCACGCTCTCGTTTGTATTCCCGAGATTACCTATGGTTGCATTTATAGTTACGGTTTCACCTTTTTTTACCTGCTCCGGATAAACACTCACGTTCTCTACTGAGAAATCCAACCCTGATCCTATACCGTATTTTGTCGTATTACTATTTTCATTGTTCGTTTCTTCATTATCGGTGTTGTTACGAGGTTCGATGCGGACGGTAATGGTCAGATTCTCCCCCAGTTTCGCATCTGTTAAATCTAACTGCGCGGTAATATTTATGATGCTGCCCGCACTCAGATTTGAAGTCGTTTTATTATAGAATTCCGCTTCTATTGAGTCAGACCAGTAATTGTTATAGAAGGTCACCATAAAATCTCTGCTTGCGTCTACCTTTCCTTTGTTTACAATAGTAGCAGTAATATCCACGACATCTCCCGGGGAACATCTGTTTTCATGAGAAAACCCACAGGGAATTAGGATTTTCTCTACTGCAAGGTCTGCACCGCTCACAAAAATTGTTTTAGTACAGCTATTATTCCATTCGTTTAACTCACTGACTTCGTTGTGCGGGTCAGCACTTACATTTATGGTATGATTTCTAATCGGGAAATTTGGCTCATCTGTTGCATAAGCACTTGTATTCCAGGTTATGTTATAATACCGGGAATCACTTGCATTTAACGATATACTCACATTTTCGAGCAGTGCCCTGTACCCGGTAATGGTAAATGCGACAAGACTGTCATTCGCAGCGTAGGATTCTACTCTAATCGTGCTGCCAGAACTCCAGTTAGTCCAAAAATTCGATTTTGCAATATCATTATATCCTCTCGTGAAATTATGAACTGATTTATTATTTTCGTCATAGATTCTGAGGTACGCGCCTTCTCCACTTATAATTCCAATGGATGAAAAATGCAGCCTTATTTTATCTGCGTCTGGGATGTTGATAGTAACGTTGCCGCACTTATCATAATTTGGATCTTCGGAATACATTCTTCCAATTTCCAACTCTTTCTCATCATAGAATTCAACAACAGCTTCTCCTTCTGTCCCTGCGTTCTCTATCGTTGCGTTTAGCCAGACAAGGTCGCCGAGTTTCGGCTCCCCTGGATTGAAGGTGACATTTGTAACTATGAACTCAGGCACACCCACGGATACAGTCCTGGTAAGATTGTTGTTCATCTCATTCGATTCATTGACTTCGCGATTAGAATCCGCAAAAACAGTGATGATGTAACTTCCTTTAGATGAAGGAGACCATGAAAAATTTATATTTTCACTTTGTCCGAGTTTCAAGCCGTGAATTCGTGTTTCGTTCCCATATTCTGTTTCATTACAGCATTTAGTTACTGAAAGAGTAACGTTAAATGCTCCTGATGCTCTGGTACCGTCATTCAGTATGGTGACATTTATCGTGTTTGCTTCATTCTCTATTATCTGTGTAGGCGTGCATATCTGTGATATGACTAAATCAGGCAAAGCGCACCCTTTATAGATATCCACTACAATGGCACTTCGTTCAATCTCCGTTTGGTTCACGGTGTGAGTGGTATTTCCAACTGGCGTTCCATTTTTGCTTGCTTCTATTCGCAGCATGTCGCTTGCATTCACAAATGCTGAATTCGTTATGAGTTGATAGAACGGTTCTTCACTCATATTATCGGCAATGAGTTCTTCACCGGTATTTAAATTAGTTATGACCACAAAAGGAGCATTGCATGCACTACCATTTTCATAAGAGATATATCCATAGATATACAAAGGTGTTGACGGTGTGGCGTTCGTGGAAATTGGTGGTGGCGTGGGAGAAGGACTGGACGTTACATTCCAAATCCATGTCTGCATATCGCCGCCATTGGAATTGCTTACAATAGCCGAGACATTCCATGTGCCGATAACAGCACTCGTATTAGTGTAAGCTGCCTCATTTACATCGTTCTGGTTAAAAACTTCGGTTCCATTGATTTGCCAGCTAACATTCACTATCTGGTTTATTGAGATGTTAAACGTTCTTGTTGCACCCTCATAATCACTTACCGGCGATGGCGGGGCATAGGATACAATCCCGGGCGCTGCTGGCGATGACCGTGTGGTCTGCAAATATGTAAAAATCTTCGCACCAACGCATGTTAATCCCTCGGTATCGGTCACACTAACTTCTACTTTGTATTCGCCCTCTGTATGATTGGACATATAAAAAGTTCCGTTGTAATTAGCAGTGGTTGCACTGATGTTTGAAACGAACACTAAGGATACAGGGCTGGCTGCCACGATGCTTGGACCTGTGATATTTGCTATAACACGGGTAATATCCTCATAGCCGTTTAAATTAGTGACATTTGCAATGATTGTAACTGTTTTGTTCTTGCTACTCTGGTCGGGATTGATTATTTGTATTCCCGGAGTAGAAGGGTCGTCATCCGGTGTTAAATCCACATTTACGGTTAGGGCCGGGACTGATAGTGCCAGATTGAGATTAAAATCAAATAACCCGCTATTGGTCACCTCGGTTTGATTTACCACATGCGTTGTAGTAGTGTATTCCGTACCGTCTGTTGTATTGAACTCAAGCACATCGCCTTTGCTTATATTGTTAACGAGTAGCTGGAAAAAGTTAGATTTTGGAGATGTTTCTGCTTGCCAGTTCTCGCTTGTGTTCGTATTGATTATATTCACGATAGGTTTGAGGCATTCAGCACCATTTTCGTAATGAACCCAGCCGTAGATATAAAATGGTGTGGATGGCTTGACGTTTGAAGACAAGATTTTAAGGGGTGCGGGAGTTGGGGAAGGTTTTGGTGCAGGTGTTGGGGTGGTTAAAGGAGAAGGACTTGGTGTGGGACCTGGAGTTGGTGTAGGAGTAGGAGTTACTTGTGAGGATACATTCCAAATCCACGTTTGCATAGCTGTGCCGTTTTCGTTACTTGCGATTACGGATACGTTCCACATGCCTGTCTTTGAACTGGTATTCGTGTAAATTGATTCTGTCACATTGCTCTGGTTGTACACTTCAGTGGTGTTGAGTAGCCTGCTAACGTTTATGGACAGGTTTGTTGTGATATTAAGCGTTCTGGGTACGTCTTCAGCATCAAGGACGGGCGAAGAAGGTGCGAAAAGGGTAATAGTAGGTGATGCGTGGGACAGTGTCTGAGTTGGCGTGGGTGTAGGGATTGAAGTGTTATCCCGACTTGGTGTGGGGGAAGGAGTTAGCGTTGGCGTTGCTATCGATGTTGGAGCGGGTGTTGGACTGAGAGTAGGAGAAGGAGCAGAACTTGGTATTGGTGAAGTGAGGCTTAATAACACGCTTAATATCAATGCTATGCATATAATTCTACCTTTTAATCTATTCATAAATACCATAGTATATAAAAGAGGGAGCATATTAAAAAGTTTGTATCTTTCATAATTATAACTTAATCTATTGAGGATACATTCGTTCCCATGAGTGAAGAAGTCTCTTTTTCTCTCGATTTTCATCGTTCCTATTACGCTCATCATGACATCCAAGCGTCCCGCATAGCAATTCCGTGGATGAGATGGTCAGTACAAGAGTCTCTCAGAAGTTGAATATGCATGCCCGAACGGCATTGGCATATCTGTATAGACCCCCCTGACAACAATTAATCTTATCTCGACAATTCGACAAATGAGTATGGAGGAATAAATATGGAATCTGCATGGGATATGTCCACCGGAGAGGGAGTTGTAGTGGCTGTCATAGATAGTGGAGTGGCGTATGAAGCTTACGGTCCGTATTGCAAAGCACCGGATCTGACTGGCACCACCTTCGTTCAGGGTTATGACTTTGTTAATAATGATGCACATCCAAATGACGAATTGGCATGGCACGCATGTTACTGGCACTATCGCACAAACAACCAACAATGACTATACGGCTTTGCGGGCGTGGCATTCGACTGTACAATAATGCCCGTAAAAATAGCGAATGCTGCTGGTTCATACACAGGTAAGGATTTTTTTAATGGCACCCATTACGCTGTTGATCACGGTGCGGATATTATTAGTTGTAGCTTAGGTGGGTCTCCTTCAAATTGGGTAAGAGAAGCTGTTGAGTACGCATACACCAACGGAGTAACAGTAATCGCTGCTGCCGGTAACGAGTATTTAAATGGAAATCAGCCGCAGTATCCCGCCGCTTATGATGACTTGGGTTATGTTTGATATTGAAGTGGGACACTTTTGTGTGTGACGGAAGTGTCTGAAATGGGGAAAGAAGTATTAATTTTAGAAAGGTTTGAGTAACCGTAATATAGCTCGCTACCTGGTTTAGTTTGGAATAAGAGTAGGACCTTTAAACATGTCTATAAACTCAACCCCCACTGCTATGCTGTTCATAAAGGGCTGAGGGAGCTCCCAGATGTATCATGCCGGATAGTGAGTTAATTCAACGGCATGAGAGCAGATAGTTAGCGGTTCATAAAGGTATAGCGGTCGCTCCAGTTTACCGCAAGCGGCCGATATACAATGACTAATTGGCTTATGAGGTTACAGGGTATTAAAATCAAATTTTGTAATAAAAAATGTTATATCTAATCGAGCATATTTAATAACATAGTGATGTGTCTGAGCGTCCCACCTTCATTCCAGACTCAACCCCCTAGGTTTCAGCAGCCACAGTTGCAGACCCACGCATTCCGCAGAATGTGCATCGCTTCCCGCAACGGCAGTGATATTATTACGCGCCGCCTTCATGCCCGCTATTTTGTTTGCAACGTCCGTGAAATGCCGTGAATTGAAAGTCTCTATTGCGTCTATGCCCGGCTGTAAGCAGACGTTACCGATGCTGTGACGAAACGGATGAAACTGATGTGGCGCAATAATCACTACTGTGCTAGACTTTGCTTCTTTATTCGCTATTCTTATCGTTTCCTCTATGGATAAACCCTTCGCAATACCGTTTTTAAGCCCGAGGACAAGTAAATGACCTTTCGCAGTGTCGAGTAGAGGCCATAGCACACCTTTTTTGAGGTAATAGCCCCAAGGTTGCTATGAGCCCCCTCACAGAACCGGACTTGAAG
>JAPWVK010000068.1 GCA_029241965.1 Candidatus Methanophagales archaeon | reverse complement strand
CCGCTCAAGGCTGAACTTTCTTGAGAAACTCCAGAGGATGATTGATGAATATAACTCAGGTGCGATAAATGTTGAGATGTTCTTTGATAAGTTACTTGCGTTTGCAAGGGAACTGCGTGAAGAGGAAAAGAGAGGTATTTCAGAAAATCTTACGGAGGAAGAACTCGCAATTTTCGATTTGCTTTATAAACCTGATTTGACGGCGAACGAGAAGAAACAGGTTAAACTTGTCGCTAAAAGGTTATTGGCGGTGTTGAAGAAAGAGAAACTTGTTCTGGATTGGCGAAAAAGGCAGCAGACTCGGGCAGATGTGGTTATTACCATACGGGATATTCTGAATGATGGACTGCCAAGGAATTATACGCCTGAGGTTTACCAGCAGAAATGCGACACTGTTTATCAGCACATCTATGACGCATATTGTGGTATGGGCGGAAGTGTGTATGCTGCAACTGCTCAAGCAAGCATTCACCGGTAAATTGACAGAAGAGTGGGGGGAAAAAATGTCATTAACAGAATCGCATCAAAAAATAATCCCGGAAATAGTTGAGATAATAAAAAACACCGTAAAGGATGATTTAGTCACCATAATCTTATTTGGAAGTTTCGTTCGTGGCGAATTCACCGAAAAAAGCGATTATGATGTGCTGATAGTAATTAGAGTTTATGAAGATGTAAAATGCAAGAATTATTGGAAAAAGATCAAAGATTTAGTGTACGAAGAATTTGAAAGATCGATAGATGCTATCTTTATAGAGGAAAGCGCATTAAAAGACCTAACAAATCCATTCAATTTAGATGTTCTTGCGGATGGAAAGGTAGTCTATGGAAAAGAAGTTCTGGATAAGGATGTATTTAAAAGGTATGGCATCCAACCAATATTAAATTTAGGGTGGGCGTTAGAATTGGATGGCGAGTTCCAGCATAAGGAAGAGGCAAGGTCGTTAGCGTATTTGCGAGACGCACTTGGTGATTTAGAACTTGCAGAGAATGCTTTGGAAGCGGAGTTATTTGAAGGCACCCTTTTCCACAGCCAGCAAGGGATTGAAAAGTGCATGAAAGCGATTTTAGCTTTGTTTGGTATTTTAATAGCAAAAGAGCACAGGATATCAGATTTATTCAGTAAAGAAGTCGAGAATTTCGAAGCGGAAATCAAAGAAAAGTTCAAAATGCTCCTACCAAGCATTGAGGATATCGAGTGGTATTATATCCCAACAAGATATTCAGTTAGCATTAGCGGTGATATCTACTTGCGAGGTTTTTCAGAAAATGCAGCTATAAACGCATATAAAACTCCCAATACGTTTTTAGAGACCTCTTTTGAGTTAATCGAGTTGAAAATCGGAAAGGAACTCCCTAAGGTAAAAAAGGAACTGCTTGAATATCTAAAGAAGGAATATAAGGATGTTGTTAAGAGCTTGCCAGATAAAGATGAAAGAAGATACTAAAGAAACAGTGGAAAAAACAAGAAAAACAATTTGCCTTGTCACTGACAAGCTAAAAGAAAGTTTTTTCATAGAGAAAATAATTTTATTTGGCTCCTATACTTGGGGCTTGCCTAACGAAGACAGCGACATTGACATTTTGGTTAAGGATACCGAAGAGACACCACATCGCAGAAACGTGAATGTGAGAAAACTTGTTTCCTCGCTTAGAAATGGATATGGGCTTGACATATTAGATATTACACCAGAAGAATTGAAATCGAGGCTTGAGATTGGCGACCAATTCATTCAAGAAATTATTTCACGAGGTGAAGTTTTATATGGTTAAAGAATCTCGTTACTGGAAAGACTGGCTTGATAAAGCTGCGGAAGACTTGCAAAGGGTAGAAAAACGCCTTGAGATCGGCGACATAGAAGATGCCGCATTTCATTTACAACAGGCTATCGAGAAATATCTGAAAGGGTTTTATTATCAAAAGGTTGGAAATTTAAGCCTATTCACGATTTGGAACGGCTTTTAGATAATATTGTTCAGTTTGACAGCTATTTTGAGCGATTTAGGGGGATTTGCGAAGAGGTTGACTTTTATTATACGGAGGAAGGTTATCCTCTCTTCGTTTCTGAGCCAATCAAGGAAGGAGTTGCGGGAGATTTGGAGACGGCTAAGGAATTGGTTAAAAGAATTTTAGAGGAGATGAAATAATGAGTAAAGATGAATATGAAATATAATAACTCACGAGTGAATATTTTTACAAACGAATATGTGGAAAGGCTCAATACATAGGTAAGTAAAAAGGCTCAATACATAGGTAAGTGTTATTTGTTGATTTGGCTCAATACATCGTACAGTGTCATAAGGTTTTATAGATATCAGGTCTAAGATCTTTGACTTCCTCATTTAGCCCGTATTCAAATTTTTTAATCAATACAGCAGTATCCTGATCCTTAGCTCTGTAATAGACGCCTATCTTTTGCTTTTTCAAGCAAATAGTAGCCCAGACGTATTCGTCAATG
>JAPWVK010000067.1 GCA_029241965.1 Candidatus Methanophagales archaeon | reverse complement strand
ATTTTCACATCCTATTCCAATCTGACGATATATGCTTGTCATACCGCCCGCAGCTTTATGTGCTGCATATAGTAGGGGATTATCGAGGCCTAACCAACTATAAAACGTATCACTACCGTATAATTCTTGAAATTGTGATGCCGTATAACCTTCTTTTTTCCTATGTCCAAACTTTGGTTTGTAATCCGCAGATTTTCTTATGGGATTAAGAATAGTCGCTAAATAAATCTCATCGTTCTCATAAGACATATTTATCCCCCCAAAATTTGTTAACGGTAAATCTATCACTTGCCATGATTATAGTATGATACACAATATTATAAAAATATCTGCGTTGCTGCTAACTTCTTCGCAGGTTCGCTAAGCTAAGCATAACTTAGTGTATGCACAAGAACATACCGATTTTTGGGCTGATATGGTGAAGAAAATCGGGCAGGCTTATGATAGATTACCTGGAAACGTTGAAGCCATTCGGACATTGTTCTTTTTATCAGTAACGGGGCTCTGCCCCGTTGACCCCGAAAACCCTGTAGGGTTTATTTGGCATAGATAGACCTTTTCACTTAGAAGATCTCTCAAACCTTAGATTTTCCGTCCTAACCGGGAGAAACGGTGTTTCAAGCCGAACAACCCTCTTTAGATGGATGAAAGGATGCCGAAAGTCATTCGTGCTTCGATTTTACGACTTTACGCGACCATTAAGCGATTTCTTCGGAAAAAACCTCAAAACCAGCATTGATGTAAGCCCTTACAGGGCTTGCGGGGTCGTGGGGTGGAACCCCACACATGTGGTCGCCAGGTGGACTCGTGAAGTAAAAATCCCGGGGACAAAACACCCAACGAGGAGGAAGGCGGTGAAGGCGGACAAGCTCTTCTACGTCTTTGAACTTACAAAGAAGCGCCTGCTTAGCTTCAAACCGCAGTCCGGGAATGCAACCCTTGCAAATACCGCCCTCAAGATGATAAAAGAGCGTATAAGCGAAGTGAAGCCCGAATCAGTGCGGATGATCCTGGATGCATGTGGGATGCTATCTGTGGTTGTTGGGTAAATGTGGAGCAGCCTCGAAAGTCGGGATAAAAATTTGGTTCTCACTAAAGAGCAAAAGGAGATTATTGAAAAGTTGGGGTTTGCAGATGCGCTTTTCGGGTTGTAGCCTATACAACGCTGAAAGTCATGATATAAATCGCAGATACTTTCTTTTCTGGGTAAAATGAGAGCGAAATGTCACGTAAACAACTGCTACGCTAAATTTCTACCTAAAAAACAAACAACATTAATTATGTGAATCCGGTAATTCTACGGTACCCAACCGACACACCGCTATTTTTTAATATCAACGGTTTATTACGGAATAGCACCGATAATATCGGCTACCTCTTCTTGCGAGAAGTTGCGCGGTATGATATAAAACACCCACTCACCATCTGCCCAGAAGTAGTGGTAGGACACACCGTCAGATGAGGTTCGATACACTTGCTTTCCTGCGACCGTAATCTCTTTCAGGTCGGATGACCAGTTGCCACCCCATTTGCGCATACCGATCACCATCTTTTCGTTTTCGTCCCACGCAATCGTCTCGTTTTGATACAAAGTCGTCCACAGCGTTAACAGCCCATCTTCTTTCATATAATGTACAATTGCCACATTCTTGACATCCTCTATATTGCCGATATGCCTCTGTTTCACACGTTGCAGTGCATCCAGACCAGAGGATACCACTATCTTATTCATGCCGAGTAGCTCATCAGGAGCTATCTCAGCGGCGGCACTCGCTTCTTCTACTTCCGGTGTAGCAGCGGGGAATTCGATGTAGCTGAGATAAAACGAAGCCGCAATCGCCACCAGCAGGAGTGAAACAACAATCAGCATGTTTTTTTTGGCCCCACCTTTTAGTTCAAGCACTTCATATCACCTTTTTCACCCCCTGCTATTCTCGTGCAAATGTGCCTAATTTGAGTTTAGTCCCGTTTTATAACCAGCACAGGTCGTTTGGAACCTCTAATCACCTTCTCAGAAACCGAGCCGAGCAGCATCCCTTTGAGATTGCTCTTGCCATGAGAGCCGAGCACAATGAGCGAAACGTCTTCGTCTTCTGCGATTTTTAGTATTTCCTTGTGTGGATTTCCTTCGGGCGTTTTTACGCTCACTTTCAACCCTGCAGTTTCTATCTCCGTCTTGAGTTCCTCCAATTCCTTCTCGATATTGGCTCTCACCATCTTCTGAACTTCATAATCATACGTCACTGGCATCTCTCCGAACCCTGGAACACCTGATGCCATTGCTGCCATCTCTCGCACGTCTATCACATACACGATCACGACCTCTTCAGTGCCCGCTTCCTTCAACTTCTTCACATATTCCCGCGCCTTAACGGCACAATCCGAAAAATCCGTCGGATACAATATTTTTCTAAACATTTTCCCCCCCCTAAATCGGCAGTCCAAGCCATGAAAACAGACCCATCATCTTCAATCCCATATATATCATTACTGCTATAAAGACATATCGTAATTCTTTTGCCGGGAGTAGGTGCGCGATTCTGACACCCACAAGCGCCACCGGCACGCTCGTTACCGCAAGGGCGAACCCTGTAGTGATGTTCACATAGCCTATGGAATATCCTATCGGAGCGAGCAATGCCGTAACGTTAGGGACACGCAGCCCGTTGACGATGTATCCTATCATGCCGCCAATACTTGTGAATATCATCACTGCGGTTGATGTCCCTACTGCTTTGTGCATCTTGAATTTTAATGCAAGCACCATTATGGGTATCATGAGCACGCCGCCGCCAATTCCTATTATTCCAGTCACAATTCCAATTGGAATGCCCCACGCCGCCCAGAGCCATGGTCTATCCTTTGGTTCATCCTCAACCTTTGGTGGTTTCGCAGTTAACATCCTGACACCACCTGCGAGAATCGCAAGCCCAAAAGCTTTGGTTAAAATATGCGCAGGAAGCTGTGCCGCGATTGTCGCTCCAATTACAGCGCCACCCGTCCCTGTTAGACCGAGAACAATTCCCGCTTTCCACCATACCGCCCCTTTTTTCGTATGACCGTAAGCGCCACTTATAGCAGTCGGAAGCACTACGAGCAGGTTCGTACCAAATGCGACTTTTATTGCGATGTCCTGTGGAACGCCCATTGAGGTATACACCCAATATTGAACAGGAGTCATGATAAAGCATCCGCCGACACCGAGCATACCACTTACGAATCCCACACCGATACCTGTAACCAGGAATGTAATTATCAAGGTCAAAAGGCTTAGAGTCATCACGCATCACCGCCTCTGCCTGCTGGTTCCGGTATCACCACTACCCGCTTCTTTTGCTTTGGAATCGTCCAAAAGTGCTTCAACGCTTTTAATATCTCGTTTAGTTTCAGAACCATCACGGTTATTACTTCAAATATGTTTGATGTATGTGAAAGATTACAAGGTAGGGGGAAAAAAATAAAAAGTGCGTGATTCTCTCCCACCCACGCACGCACGTATTTCGTTATTAAAATATCAACGCTCAACGATTGCCACCATGCCTATTACCGCTTTGCTTGCCGCTACCATCTCGTGGCCGGACATAATCATCGTCTTTACCGTTCTGTTTTCCGTCTCCGTCACTGTCTCGACCGTTTATGCCGAAGTTGTCGCAGATACCGTCACCATCTGTGTCCACAAAAATACGGCCATCACCACCGAATCCGCGGGTACCGCGATTATCACATAGGCCGTCACCGTCTGCATCCACGAATCCGGGGCGTTCACCGATGTTGTCACATACACCATCGCCGTCTGCATCCATGTATCGTGCTCCGTTTTCCGTACCGTATCGTGCCGCAGCAACTCCGATGGAAGTCGCTACCAGCGCCGCGATCAATATTCCAGCAACCAGTTTTGTATTCATTTTATCGTTTCACCTCCTAATTTTTTAACGTGTTCCCACGACTCTATATAGGTAATAACCCTATGTAAGCTTTTCTTTTCGCCCGGATTACACCCAAATCATACCCAAATCTCACCCAAATTCGTGCAGGGTTATATATAACGTGGCTATCCAAAAACAGATGGATTTTAGTCCACGATGAGACTCCTGCGTAAGCCGAACGGATAATTAAAAACCCACTTTACTCATACCTCAACGCATCAACCGGCTTTAGCTTTGAAGCCCGATAGGCCGGAATCACTCCTGCTACCATGCCAATTCCAATTGAAATGAGTAATGCGTAAATTAAAAGCATGGGTGTAACCACAGTTGTCATTCCATCCCTGCCCATCCCCATCAGCCTCATACCCAGGAACGGTAGTAATGATGAAATACCTGTACCAAGACAAATCCCTAACAACCCTCCGACCAGACCAACTATTGCGGAATTCAATAAGAAAATCATCATAATGTCACTGTTTTTTGCGCCTATTGATTTCATAATCCCTATCTCCTTCGTTTTCTCAAGCACGGAAGTAAACATTGTGTTTGCAATACCCACTGCTCCAACAAGCAATGAAACCGCAGCAATAGCACCTAAAAACAATGTCATTGTTTGTGTAATGTCACTCATTGTTTCTTGGATGGATTGTGATGAACTTATACGGAAATCCTTTTCCTTCTCTGTAAGATGACGTGAAATCATTAATTTTTTATCCGCTTCTTCCATAATCGGGTCAACATCATCAGTGTTAGCCACCTTCAGGGTAATAGAGTCAAACTCATCACTACCTACATCTTCCAGGGTGTCTCTCGCAGCTTTAATTGGCATAATTATCTTATTGTCATCGCCACCAAAGCCACCACTCTCTTTTAAAATACCCACTACTTTGAATGCTTTCTCTTCAATGGTAATTATTCTGTTCACTGTCAAAGGTTGTTTGAACGTATCTTTCGCTATCCTACCGCCAACGATAACAACGTTATAGTCTGAAGGCCCGAGGAATCGCCCTGATTCCAGTTCCGACGTGGTCATTTCTTTCCAGACCAAAGGATCAACACCTTCAACAGAAACTGTTGCTTTTTCTCCTAAGTAATACATTTCCCCTCTTCCTGAAACAATGCCCTGAATGTATTCAACACCTTCTACTGACTGAAGCACCAGAACGTCTTTTTTGGTTAAGTTTTCAGCGGTAGCAGAAGTTGCAGTACTTCCCGGCATGCCACCACCATGCCCGCCCCGGAAACCCACAGAAGCACGTCCTCCTCCCGGGGAGATGGTGATAATATCAGCACCAAGCCCTCCAAGCCGGCTTTCGACATTTTGTTGCATACCTTCCCCTATAGAAACGATAGCGACAACCGCGGCTATACCAATAACTATACCGATAATCGTTAGCCAGGTGCGCAACTTGCTATGTACTATAATATTTACGGCTAATTTAAGTGATTTGTTGATTTTCATCCTTTCACTCTTTATATTCGCTTGAAAATCGTGTTAAAACGCATTTCACGATTTCCTCCTCCTGTAATAGATAAAACCTCCAATAAAAAGAACCATAAAAGCAATAGTAGCAATAAATGCAGGATTTTGCCAGATACTTTGTTGTTTTCCCATGTTAGCTTTTAACTGAGTCCCCTCAGAACTCATAGCCCTGAATTGAATCGGCACTGTTTTTTCAACTGTGCGTCTTACACCCGTTGCGTCTGTATATTCAATCAATACTTTAAGGTTGTTGCTTCCCAATGCAGTTCTTTGCCTTTCTCCTTCTGAAAACGGTCTTTGTCGAGTTATCTCTGTAGCACCTGTTTCTCCGAACGAAGCGCTTGCTGGTGTTACCTGGAATGACACAATTGTATAGTCCCCTTTATCAAGATTGCCAACAATAGAGGCGGTGCTGCCCGGAACCTTGAAATTCTTCTGTTCCAGAATTCTAACTGTAACGGAATAGGCAGGATTATTTCCGGTGTTGGCAACAGAAAGAGATGTTTGTCCTGCCGAACTCTCGGAGAAGGTAACATCAAAATCCGTCTCGCCACGAACAAAAACACCTGTTGTTGTCTTTAAGATTTCTCCAGAACCGCCAGTTCCAGCCTCAAACTCACAACTCAAATCTAATTGATAAAGTCCTGCCACTGCATTTACATCTGCTACAACAGTGTATTCTAACTCAGTTGATTCTCCCACACCCAGATATTTAATGTATTTCGTATTATCGGAATAAACAGGAAGAATAACTCCGTTCGGTTCGTGCCATGAAAAAACAAGATTCTGCAACGGAGAATTACCAATATTTGTAACAGTAAAATTAAGTTTTGTTTCTTCTCCAAGGTTAAGTTCTGCCATATCAACGTCAGAAACGTCTATCATTGCCCCTTCTCCAACCATGAACACGATTGAATATGACACTGCGGGCATTGTCTCTGTAACAGTACCCTTACTCCCGCTTGTGTTGTACTGACTGAATGTGCATGTTACGGGAATGGCATGGGACCCACTCGGAGCAACCTCGGAAACATGAACTGTGATAACCATGTCCTTCGAACACCATCCACTTAGCGAGTTAATACAAACGCTTGAAGGTCCAACAACAGAAATGTATTGACTTTCCTGAAAATTGAAGGTTACCTGCTTCGCATCATTTGATCCCGCGTTCTTCACGGTTAGTGTTATCTCCTTTGTGTCACCTGGAGAGAGTTCTGTTGGTTTTACACTTGTTATAACTATCTTTGCATCCGTGCCCGCGCTCGAAGAAGGAGCGATACAAACGAGAAATGTCACTATACAAAATAAAGCGATGATCTTTTTTATCATGCGAACTCTCCTCCTTGTTCTTTAGGCTTATGCTCTATTCTCTCAATCTCCCCATCTTTCAGATAAACAACCCTTTCTGCTCGCTTTACCAGATAGAAATCATGAGTAACTATAATTATGGTTTTGCTATTGTTTCTATGTATTTCGCTTAAAAAATCCATGATGAACTCGCCTGTTTTACTGTCCAGATTCCCGGTAGGCTCATCAGCAAGAATTATTTCTGGATCAACAGCCAGGGCTCTGGAAATAGCCACTCTTTGTTGTTCTCCTCCTGAAAGTTGAGAAGGCAGATGGTGAACCCTATCACCTAAACCAACCAGGTTTAGAATCTCTAACGCTTTCTTTCTGGCTGTTGGCGTATCAACATCCTGGAACTCCAGAGGCAGCATAACATTCTCCAAAGCGGTTAATGTATGAATCAGATTGAACTGCTGAAATACAAAACCTATTTTCTGCCCGCGTGTCTGTGCTAATTTAGACTCTCCAAAACCCGCAATATCGTCTCCGCCTAAGAAAATTTTCCCCTTGCTTGGCAAATCCAAACACCCTATTACGTTCATCATAGTGCTTTTCCCGCTGCCGCTCGCACCTGCGATAGCTAAAAACTCGCCTTTCTTGACTTCTAAATCAATACCTTTCAGGGCAGGCACTTGAATATCGCCCATCTGATATATCTTCCACACATTCTCTAACTGAATAACCATATTTTCTCCTGTGTGGCTCATAGTCTACCCCTTATCGGAGTCCCAGCTCCGAATTTACTATGAGCCCCTTCACGAAATTGGACTTGCTGTTTTACCTCATCCGACTCTTCATGAATTTTTGTTTCTTCTTTCATCTTCCCTTATCTCATACCTTATATTTCACGTATTTCTAGGGTCATATAGTCGGTAATACCACATAAGCTTTTCTTTTCACCCAAATCTCACCCAAATTCGTGCAGAGTTACATATAGCATTATCAACGTTTTCACTCTTTTAATTGTATATACAGTAACTTCTAACTATTTAGGACGCAGATTCACACGGATTTACACGGATTTAATTTCTTCTGCGTTAATCGGTGTCCGAACATCAAATTTTATGCTTTCTTGTAGAGCATAGGCTGGCTATTCACGATTTCAGGCTTATATACAGCAATATCCATAACGCCACAAATTCAAACAAATCCGGTAATATCCAGAGCCAGCCCAGGGCATACATACGACGCCAGCCGCACGTATAATGGAAAATCGGATTCGAGGTGACCGTTTGCATAATCAGGAGCACAATAAAGGCGATCAGCCCCAATGCGAATTTAGATTTTATCTGCCCGTAGCTCTTTGCATAGATGAAAAGCAGACAGAACAGAAGTATAAGGTTCCCAAGCGTTATTAACGCCTTGATATTCACGAGTAACATGTCCTGCATAACTACTGGCGGCATCTTTATCTCCTTCTATCCTATACCTTTTTCGCTTTTAAATTTATTCCACATTTTATCTAAGTAATCCTCGAATATGTCATACTCTTTTTCCATGTACGAAGATAAGAAATACACGGTGCCATATTTCGCCCCTGCTGATGTAATCACCTTGTTATCCTGTAGAACCTTGAGATGATGCCTTACCGTTTTGTAATCCAGTCCCAGTAACTCCGCCAACTGATTGGCGTTGTATGGTCTATCCTTTAACGCTCTGATAATACGGGCACGGTTCACACCCCCCTTAGTGCCAACAATCAGCCACCAGATTACACGTCTCATAGATACACAATAATCTTTTTACATTGAATGTGTTTGCGAGGCAATATTTATTCAAGCATGATCTCTTTTAGTTCTCTATCTTCAAAACCTCTTTGGCAAAGCTCGTTCGTGCAATTTCACCGCAAGTAGCAGAAACAAAGCGTAATATACGAGCAACGCCATGAAATCCACGTAAATTGGATAGTAGGAATAGCCCGGGATGGAGAACCGTGCTAAATCCGTGAAATACGTCAAGGGTGATAGAGACGCAACTACTACGTCCCAATTCGACATATTCTCTAACGGAATGAAAATACCGCTTACGAAAATCACGGGGAACTTCACAAACGTGGACAGCATCCTGATGTCTGATACTAAATTCGTGGGGTGCGAAGAGAAGAGTAAGCCAAGACATGAGAAGCAAAATGCAGACAGGAGCACAGCAATGGCTAAAATAATCAGGGTCTTCACGCAAACGCCTATTGCAACGCCCACCGCAATGGGAACTGCGGAAATGCACGCACCGAAGATGAAAGAAGCAATTATATCTCCTAATATCATTGTTCTCACCGTTATGGGAAAAGAAATGAGCCGCTCAAGCGTCCTCATCTGCGTCTCCCACGGTGCTATCACGGGTGAGACTGAGGTAGACGTGAAAAATATGGTCATCGCTACCAATCCTGGTATGAGGAATGCCGCGGGTAAATTTCGTCCTATGGAAAAAGCGAGGAATAGAAAAAGAGGGAGCAAAATGCCGAAGATTAGAACAGGTCCTTTGAAATAATACATCTGAATATCCTTTTTGGCTATTATCCAGACCTTACTCCAGACACTACTCATGGGAACCTCCCGTCAGCTTCACAAAAACGTCCTCTATAGAAGGCGATTGCACATTTAAACTCTAAATATTCAACTGATTATGCGCTGCGAACTCAACAATCGAGCATATCGTGTCATGTGGTTTAGCAGTGTAAATCCTGAATTTATCGCCTACACGTTCGGCATTTAACGGTACGCTTACCGTTTGGTCAAAACAGAACTCCACAGTAAGAGAGCCGCCTATCCGGTGCCTCAAATTCTCGGGGCTATCTACAGTAACCATTTTCCCATTTTTTAATATTCCGACACGCTCACAGAGCACGCTCACCTCTTGCATATTGTGAGAAGTGAGGAAGACGGTCCTACCCTCGTCTCGAATCTCCATTATTTTCTGTCTTATCCTCCTCGCACTCTGCACATCCAGACCGCTTGTGGGTTCGTCCAGAAACAGAACTTCAGAATCGCTCACCTGTGCCATGGCTAACATAAGCCTTTGCTGCATCCCTTTTGAGAAACCTTTTACCTTACTGTTTCGCCGTTCATAAAGTCCGAATTCCTTGAGCTGTGTTCTCACTCGCCGTTCTGCTTCCCGTCTAGGGATGCCGTAAAGCGATGCGATGAGCATCATGTTCCGCCACGCCGTCAGGTCAAGATAAGCATTCGCAGTCTCAGGCACAACACCGATTACTTCCTTTGCTTTCTGCGTTTCCTGCACGATGTCATGCCCCATCACTATTGCCACACTGGAATCAGGTTTTATCACACCTGTGAGCATTCTAACAGTTGTCGTTTTTCCTGCTCCGTTAGGACCGAGAAAGCCGAAAATACCGCCTTTAGGCACGTTGAACGAGACGCAATCTACCGCTTTAAGCCCGTCAAAACTTTTGCTCAAGTTCTCAACTTCTATCGCTTCCATTACCCGTTCCAATCTCCAACAGGTCTATCACGATTTGTCTGGATTTCAATCGCCAAATCTTTTCCGGTGCGCCACCACCTTCTTCCTTGTATCCCGCAACCTCAATTATCCCGGCTTTCTTCAGTTCCGAGAGATGATAATATAAGCATGAAGCAGTCATTTCTTCTTCATTCTCTTGTAAACAGTCTTGTATCTCCTTCGTGCTCTTCGCATCTTCGCCAAAGCAATCCATAATCAGCCACCTTGTGGGACAGTGCAGAGCCCTCATGACCTTTCCCTGTCTCTTGCCCCTATCCTTCCAGCCGCTTGTGCAAATACCAATACACATGATTATTCACTTTAATATTACAACCATTTACTTAAATATTCATGCTAGATATTAGGGATACCTTTCTGTCTGATATGATACATGTCGTGTGTTTTGTAGCTCAGCGTTATTTTAGCCCTCATGATTGAGCGGACACAACGGGTCTTCTGCCCATATATCGCTATGCTCTGCGTATGCACGGATTCTGCATCCCCCACCGCATAACTCCTTGTAATCGCAGGTGCCACATTTTCCTTTCAAGAACTTCGTCTTTTCCCGGAACTTTGCGAGTACGGGATTATCGGAATCGTTCCAGATTTCGCTGAATTTCCTATCCCTAATGTTTCCGATTTTAAATTCTTCTAACTGGGCAAACTGACAGGGGTATATATTACCAGTTGGGTCAACGTTCGCAACGCGATCACCGGCACTGCACGAGTCCCCCGTGTATTGCAGCAGTTTCAACGCATTCTCGTATTCCTGACTATCATCCTCTTTCAGCTTATTCAGCAGTAGAATACCGTCATGTGGTGCATCTACGGTGAGAATCTCCATTTTATCAGGATCCAAATCGCATGCCCTCTGATATAACAAATCAAAGATACGAGCAGTTTCTTCAGGCTCTAACTGAATATCATAAATCTCTTTACCGCGACCGCTCGGAACGAGCCAGTAAACACAGAACCGCGGCACGTTTAATTCAAGTGCTAGGTCGAGCAGGTCATCTATTTCGCGATAATTTGTCCTCGTTATGGTGATCCGGATGCCTGCTTTCAATTCGATCTCCGCACAGTTCTTCAATGCTTGCACCACCTTCTTGAAACATCCTGGTTTGTTTCTCATGGCATCATGCGTCTCCGGTTTTGCACCGTCAAGCGAGATCCCTACATACTCAATGCCCGATGCCTTTATCTTCGCCGCTACTTCTTTTGTTATCAGCGTGCCATTGGTGCTCAGTGCGGTTTTCAATCCTTTTTCCGTGGCGTAATCCGCAAGTTCCCAGAAATCTTGCCTCATTAACGGCTCGCCGCCTGTGAACAGAAGCAACGGTACTTTCATCTCTGCTACGTCAGCAATGAACGCTTTCGCTTCTGCCAACGATAGCTCATGGCTGCTATCCACCCCGAGCCCTGCACTGATGTAACAATGAGTACACGCCAGATTGCATTTATTCGTGATGTTCCAGAAGACAACAGGTCGGCGAGTCTCGGCGAATGCCAGTAACCTACTTGGCACTTGATGCGGTGGCGTTTTCCTATATTTTAAAGCATCACTAACGGTTCCTTTTCCATGAACAAGCTGCGTTATGCGTATCATGTTGCTATCCTATTTTTCTGTTTTTTGCAAATGTGGTATATTTATTTACATACCTTTTTATTTAGTACAGTATATCTGTAGTATATCTATACGCAAAGATAAAAATGAAGAAAGAAGAGCTAGTACATCTACATCTGTTATTGGCTCAGTTGAAGAAGTATTGTGAACTAGAAGGCGTGAACTGTGATTTCGCGAGGTACAACGAGTTGGGGATTACACCTTTTCAGGTGCATCGAAGCAAAAGTGACCACAAGCAAGCAGTCTTCATTCTTGGGACCGAGCTTGTATCGTTAGCGGCAAGGAACAATTTCCCGGTGGGTAAATAGCAAAAGGACCCAGCAGAGATAAGATAGACAGGAACGCACAATCTTTTTCTATATCGCTTTAGATGTGGAGGGGACAAGGCGGTAACAAAAGAATTTGGCGATGATGTGGTTTGTGCTATATATCACCACACAAATAAAACTACAAGATTTTTTGGATTTTACCGTGAAGAACAATAAGAGGGATGAGTTTTTTAAAGAAGGATAGCTAATATTTTTGTGTCCGTCTTCAGGAATATCGTAGTTTTTTATCTTAGTTTAACTATACAAATAACACATTAAAAAACCTTTCTTGTAAAAAGAAAGCTATACCAAAGAAACAATACACTTTCTATACATAAAGAAACATAGGAAGATAATGAAATCCAAAATAGCAGTAGGAGCGGCATTAGCAATACTACTGGTGCTTATCGCTGTAATTACATGTTCGAACTATTTCGGTAAAAACAACGAGTTCGATTTACAAATCGTGGATGTCGAAGTATCGGATCCCAAACCATCGTTGTTAAATAATAGAGCGGTGACTATTAACCCCGGTGAATCGGTCACACTTGACGTCACCGTCCAGAACCCGGGAGAAGAGATCATCTATCGAAACACTTACTGCGTGGGTATAGAGATAGTGTACCCGAATGATGGCGCAAAATACTGGAAATTACCGGTTGAACAAATAATAAAGATAGATTTGGGTCCGGGGGGAAAATCGAGCTACGCATTTACAGCGCGTAATAGGAAAGAAGCCCCCTTCAGTGGATTCTTTAAAATTCAGGCTTATATCAAACCAAAGGATAGTGGCGAAAAGCTTGCACGAAGCGATAACGTGACTATTGAAATACGCCCCCCTGATGCTCATGCCAACGCGAAATAAATTAGGATTGTTAACGATTCTCTTTGCTGTTGCCACGATAGTTGCAGGCAGTGTGGCGATGTACACGGCAGATTGCGGAGTCGTGGGTGTGGTTGAATGTAGTGCCCTGAACGATGACGCGGTCACGCTACATTGGGGGCAGCACCGGGATATTTCAGGCTTGAATCTTGAAGGTGTTCTGCAACCGGGACAGATAGAGTATGTGGCATCACAAAAATCCACCACGGTGCATTTCTCTGTCGAATTGGACAATTGTAGTTTGTATGAGTCGCCTGCGGGTAAAGAATTCGTCTATCTAAATATAGATGGTTTAGAGCCATCAACGAGTCCAGGAGAGCCACAACTGCCAATGAAAACATTCGTGATAAATATCCCTATTGGAGCAGAAGTAGCGGGAGTTCTCATGACTTCCGGATCGTATCGTCCAATCGAGAACGGTTTGAATATTGCACCCATGCCGTGTCCAAAGAACGCCATCTACAAACCAAACAAAAGAACATACACAATGGACACATATTTTCCGGGTGAAGCCGTCACGTATGATATTGGAAGCGATAACAAGAATACCTATGTCTATGCCCGCATCTGGCCGGTTCAGTACGTTCCCGCATCGAGAAAGGTGGTTTTGATAACGGATGCCAACGTAACGGTTTACTACAAGATGCCAAGCGATGCACAGGTCTATCGAACAAATATTAGTGATAGCAGTGATTTGCCGACTTTAACAGAAGCGGAATGCGTTATTATAACGCCGCCTGAGTTCTATACCGAAGCAACAAATCTTAAATGGTTCCATGAGCATGAAGAGAATATAACGACCGAAATAGTCAATACGACCTGGATAAGGGATAACTACTGGAATGCCGAGGAACCGCAGTACAACGGCTACAATAATAGTTCTAATCCAGGCTATGGTGCGATTATCGGATATGACTATAATCTATCCTTGCGCATAATCTCATTCTTGCGTGAACAGCCGAACCTGGAATACGTTGTTCTCTTCGGTAATGCGAGATTAGTTCCACCGAGTTATTACTGGTTTGACGGGCATTATTATGAATATCATGAAGAGGAGGAAAACTATAGATATAATTCATGGATACCAACGGACTTCTTTTATACCTCGCCGGATTATGACTTTACGCCCAATTACGCGGTTGGTCGGCTTCCGGTTAACGATCTTAAAGAAGCGGCTGCGCTTGTTGAGAAGATACGGAATTGGCATGACAATGCTGGTTGGTCATGGTTCAAGCGCGTTGCACTTGCGGGTGGGAAGCCATTCGCAGGGGATAATGATGGTTGGGAATTTCAAGGCGAGATGCAAACATCAGATATTGTGAACAAAAATTATCTTAATGGTATGGCTATAACTAAGTTCTACCTTACAGGCAATAACTACAATAAGGCGAATATTCTGGATGTCCTTTCTGGTGGCTACGGGTTGTTTTACTTCTCGACTCACGGAACAGGCAATCGTTTTGCGGATAATAATCACGACAACACGGAGATGGTTTTAGCTACCAGTGCTGATCTGATGGCGCTTCCCCCGAATATTAAGGTTCCGATAGTGATAACCGATGCCTGTGATAACGGCGCGTTTGATACAAACGTCTATAATCCGGGGTTTGATTGCTCGATAGGCGAGGCGATTCTAAACTCGAATGCTGGAGGAATTGCATACATCGGTGGTTCAAGAGCGGTTTTTGCGGGGGCTGATTATCATTTTGATGCTGGAAAACTCGTAATAACAAAGGAGTCGCGGATGGCGGGCATGATTAATTACGCATTCAAGAATTACCATGAAGGAGAGACCGCGATTGGAGATATTACGACCAGCGCCATGTGTGATTTCACGGAGAACAATGTTCTCACCGAGCCATCCACGTATAATCTCCGAACTCTTTTTGAATTTGTGCTGCTTGGCGACCCTGCATTGTTCATACCGCAACAGCAATCAGGTGTTACATATCAGAAACCCGATACCAGCATTGAGAATGTGAATTGCAGTACAGGAATCCCCGTGTGTTGTATCGGTGGAGAAGTTGATGTGGATATAACTACGGACTCTCCTACGGTAAAGATAAAGGTAATAGATACTGGATATGCCTCCCCCGAGCTTACATTTGAAGGTTGCGACCAGTTGTTGTTCCAGGAACAAAAAAGTATCTACAATAGCCACGCTGCGTTTTCTTTTACACCTCGACGCAGAAACCGGCATTTAATACGCGTAGAATCAGAAGACGGGAAAGAGGGCTGGCAATATGTAGATATTGCAATTAGTTTGGAAAAAGCAGTGGATAACGCTGCGCTATCATGGACCATAGGAGGTAATTCAAGTTGGCTTGGACAGACGTCAAGTTATTATTACGGTGGTGATGCAGCGCAAAGCGGTGCAATATCTCATAATCAGAACTCCTGGATTCGAACCGCCGTTTCCGGACCCGGAACGCTAACTTTTTACTGGAAAGTCTCATCCCAGGCGGGTTATGACTTCTTGGAGTTCTGTATTGACGGTGTGCTACAGGATAGAATCAGCGGTGGCGTTGATTGGCAGCAGAAAAGTTATACTATAAGTTCGGGCTCTCATGCGCTACAGTGGAAGTATGAGAAAGACATTGGAGTAAACAACGGATCAGATTGTGGCTGGCTGGATAAGGTTGAATTTACCGAAGCCGAAGCTATATTCGATACCGGTCCGGGCACTTACCCGTCTATTGCGGGAACACACGAAGGAACTATAACGCCAAATCGGAAAATTACCGTGTACAAAATGTTTACGTATCCGTGTCAGGGAACGGGTGGGCACAGTGAATACGCCGCATTTTATGCTAAAGGCGGAAGATTGCTAAAAAAAGGATACTGGAAGGGTTATGAAGAGGACGGGCATAACATTACGTTTGACCCGCCGTTCATACTGGAAGCGGGCACAACGTACTACTACACGATAATAACGGGTTCTTATCCGCAGATAATACATGAACCGGAGTTCAGTGCGATTGCGGGTGGAGATATTACATGTACATTGTTTACGGATGCCAACGGGAAACAATATCACGATTGGTTTCCCGCGGTCAGGTTGGTTTGAAATGGTGAAGTGCTGCTTTTTTTGCTGTAGGTAAAGTACTAACTTTCTACCTATTTAGGACGCAGATTACACGGATTTACGCAGAAAATCAAATGCCTTACGTTTAACTTCCGGTTTAGTGCCAAAATCTACTAAATTGCATTCTCATAAACCTTTTCCAGAAAACCATAACCCAGTTTATTATAAACTTGATAGAAGATTCTAATAAACTCCTCCGTCAATTCCTTATATTTGAAATCCTGATTATCTGCGTTCATCTGCGTTCGATTATCAAATTTTATTCTTTTTTGTTCTCCGTTTTTTTTGAAATGGCATGTTTGCCCCAACGCTTTTCAGAAGGGGTGTGGTTACTGTGAGAATTGGTTTATTTCGCGATTCTCCTGCTGTTTCCCTCTCCTGCTCGTCTGCGCGTAAACCGCCATAAAAAAGTTCAGTCAGGGGAAAAAAAAGGATTGGTGCAAAACTGACTTTTTATATACCAGTTTCGGACATAGCCAAAAAAGCTCTAAATGTGTTGGATTTTTGTTTCAAATGCTTAAAACATTTTCTGGTACATGTGTTGAAGCATCATAAATTTTAGGTGGTACTTATTAATAAGTGTGAAAAATAAAGAGGCTGTCAGAAAAAAACCGAAAAGCTTATAAAGGGCTGTTCAAATGTATGAGTGTCTGTAATGTTTTCATACGGACAAAGCAAGTCTGTACAGGGTTTGCGGATATGGTTCGTAAACATCTGTTGCAGACATATGTGTTGAGAGAATAGTAAAATCGAATATAAAAAATTAGGAGGTGAAAAGGAAAAAAATGAAAGTAAAAACAGGATTAATGAGTATAATGCTGTTGGTATTGATACTGGCAATGGCAGGTACAGCGAGCGCTGCCACGGTAAACCTAGTGGAAAAGGATGGTGCTCCTAATTGGAACGTTGTATCAGGCGGAAACAGTGGTACACTAGCATATACAATGCCCACTACTACAATGGACTATACATTCACATTGAATACTGCATTGGATGCGGACACAGAGTACTGTCTAGTGTTTTACACACGAAACGATGAGAGTATATCTTGGCTTAATAGTCTTAATCAAGTCTGGGATAATCAAGGCAGTAAAGTGATAAACTGTACTAGAACAGACGGTTCAGGCAACTTCGATCCTATGATTGGAACGTTCAATTTCGATGATTGTGGCACAGGACTTGACTACATTGACGATGGCGATGACTACGATGGAAATGTATTAGGCGCTAAAGTATGGCTCGTCCCTTCAAGTGACCTTACTGGAGATACAGTGACCGGTTGGCATCCTAGTAACTTCTTGTTCGAGGAAGACCTTATTACAATAGCATTCGGACCCGGACCTGGTGATAACGAAGCAAAATTTGTTTTGTCAGAATCCACTTCTGTCGTCGCAATGCTCACGTGCGGTAACAACGCTGGTTCTAAGATCACGTTTAGCCTGACAAGAGATGGAACCACGATTTCCGGTCCTACCACAATGACTTGCACTGCTGGAACCTCTACATATGAAACTATAGATACGGGACCTCAAACACCTAATGATATCGAAAAGGAGTGGTGGCTTTATGATACTACTGGTACACAACTAAACTACGTGAATATAGTAAGGAATATAGAGCTTCCTCATTGGGAAGTATAGTGTAGGTTATAAATAATAGGACAATAACATGATTTTATGGAGTTAAAAGATATTGATTTAAAAGAGTTAGAAAAGCGATACAAAAGAGAGAAGGAGGGGAAGATAAAAGAACGACTGCATTACCTTCTTTTGT
>JAPWVK010000066.1 GCA_029241965.1 Candidatus Methanophagales archaeon | reverse complement strand
TACTTTTCCTTTCTCAAAATTCAAATCCATCTCTACCCAGTTCCTCACTTCCCACGACAGCGAGTTAAATACAATTATATCCCCACCTTCAACTTTCCCTCCACCTTTCTTAGATTCATGCTCTACTATTATAGGGAACATACGGGGGCAGAGGGTGCTCATCTTGGTCCTGAGGAAGTGCAGGTATTCTCTCACCTCATCATAACCTCGGTCCATCCCTGTCCCGGGAACTACATCATGAAATGCAATGAATAAAATTTTTCGCCAGCAATCGCGCAACTCATCAGAGGAATAGTAGCCATTCAGGAGGGATGTTATTGTACACCATCGCTCGCAACACAACAACCAACTTTCGTGGCTGCAAAGTCCCTGTTTTATCCACATCCTGCTCGAGCAGCAATCAGGAAAAACCGCGGAGTATTTTCCTGAGTACATCTCCCCTTTCCTTACCACCATCTTAATATTCTTCTCTTCTATTTCCTTCTCCAGTGCTTCAAAGAATTCTCCTGGCGTTGCAATCTTCATCCTCGCTTCTTCGCCTTTATCCTTATTCCACGCCTTTACAACCTCCGGTGTTTCCGGCTGCGGCATCGTAACTCCACTACCGGAAGGCATCAAGACGTGAGAGGTTGCTGCCACTTCTTTGAGTTTCTTATAGCTTTCAGCCAGCTTTGTCAAGTCTAATCCTGCCCTGTATCCTAAAGGCATCCAGTGAGCTAAAATCCTCGTCCCATCCAAACCTTCCCACAAGAATTCCGATGGCTTTTTTTTCGATGCCCCTCTCCTGAATGCAACATACTTGTAGCCGGATTTTTTGTATATCTGCGGGAGCTGGGCATTCAAGCCAAAACTATCTGCCTGCCACATTACCGGAACGTCAACCCCGAACTTATCCTTCGCATATCTATTACCAACCAGGATTTCTCTTATCAGTGTCTCTCCCTCTGGAAGCATTGTATCTGCCATCAGGTATTCCCCATCTGCTATCTCTATCTTGCCGCTCTTTATGCACCTCTCAATCCGTGAAAACAGTTCAGGATACCTCTTCTCCATCTCCTCCAGCAGAAATGTTTGCTCTATCAGGAACTTGTAATCTGTCTTTTCAACGAGTTCAACCACTTCCTTCAGAATGAGCAGCATATTGATATAAAAATAGTTCTCCTTCGTGAAGACCCATATAGCATCGTAATGCGTGTGCGGGACGAGGTAAATCGTATCTTTCTCTTCTTTTTTAAAGCTCATGACATGAATATCTCAAGAAAAGGAATATGCATTAGCTTACAAATAAATGTAAACAACTTCACACAAAAGCGGTGAGTCTTAACTTAAGAGCATCTTCAGTGATAACATTCTCCAGACAATGCAATTTGGTATCGGGGCGATTACAATAAAGGATAACACTCCTGTCAAGCACGGTAAGATTAAAACGATTTGTTACCATGTGACCCAGCTCTCCGCCCAATGCTCCTCCTGCTGGCATCCCAAATATTGCCACATTCCCCGCTTCCCTCAACTCCATTACCCAATATGAGAATAACTCCAGCATTCTCGCAAGGTTAGCCGGTGTTCTCAAACGATATTGATACTCCAGAGTGTCCGTTCCGATGAAAACAGTAACCGGTGGTTCTAAAGTGGAGACAAAATCTATTAATATTGGGAAATCTTCCTCCATTGATTCGCCTTTCAATATTCTTACGTTCTCTCGTACCTCTTTTTTCTCCCTTCTTATCTCAAAGACCTTGCAGTACTTCATATAATCCTCTTCGTTTACAAAAGGTAATATCCCCCGCCTTAACCTCCGCTCATCCCAGCCACTACTCGGAATCTTTACGCAATAATTCCCCTGCTGTATGGTGTTTATAATCGCGTGAGCGATGATAGAATGGTATCCTAAGAGGGAGAAATCATCCCCGTATTCTATTATCGTGGTGCTTCCCCTGCTTAAACCCTCTCCCAGAATCCTATCAAGTTCCACACAACCCGAAGACACATTTGTGGCGGTATTTGGTACAACCTCTACCCTTCTCGACTTCTCTATCTTCCGCCTCTCGAAGGGTGGGAAATAACGGAATCTGCCGCCATCTAAGGTATAACCGTATTTGTGCTGGTCTATTCTGGTGCCTCGTAATTTCTTAAGCAATATTTCCCTACCCCGCCGGAAATCAATGGTTATGCGGCTCTCCTCTATTATCCCATCCACGATATAATCGAGCGGAGTGGTGTCGGTTGTTTCTGCTATGAGTATCAAATTCATCCGGTATTTCGATGCGTAGTCCCTTACCATGTCAACCATCGCAGCTTCCAGCTCTTCTTTCTTCTCCCCTTTTCCACCTGCTATTATTGCGTCCCAGCTATCAATAACGAGAGTAGCAGGTTTTTCTGCCTCCGCCAGTTTCGTGTAGAGCAGCTCAGAGAAAGAGCGCGGCTTGAGAAACGCTTTTGATGCGAAATACAACTTAGTTGCATCTATCACTTGGAACCCTGTGCGCCCTTCCAGCCATGGAAATTGGTTGTAAAGAGCGGGAAGTGAAACCCGCGCTGATAGATAAACGGCACTTTCGCCCCCGAACTTGTCAAGTATCTCAAGGGCGAGCATCGTCTTCCCCGTTCCCGGCTCCCCTTTTATCAGCAGGGAGAAACCCAACCCCGCCGACAGCGCTTTCTCTACCTCCGGCGGTATTCTACTCTCGAACATTATATAAATATCAAGGGTGATTCATACTATAAAAGTTTTGCGGTTTTTTCATTTTAGATCACGGGAGGAAAAAGCTCTTCCTGATATAGGATAACGACTCTAAGTGCGTAAAAGAATAGATAAATCATCACACAAAGAATAATGAAGACCATACCCATGAATAGCCCGAAGTAATAACTTAAACTCTCTTCGTCTATGTCAGGGCAAGTATCTTTTAATAACTCTACTGTCGCCTGGTCACACGAGCCAAAACTCCGTATAAGCCTTATCGTGCATGCCGGACATCGAATAAAACATTTCACCGCGCTGCTAAAGTTACTTGCCATCTCCTATTATCTCCTTTTATTCTTATCATTTATAAGCATTTCGGTTTTTATCCTCATTATAATAACCCTATCACAGAGTGAATAAGTTCCATGAACGGTTCTGGATACAAGCCGATGATAAACGATATTACCGCCAAGATAAGAAGAGGCACACTCATCGTCAACGGCGGGTCCCTGATCTTAGTATCATTTGCAAATTCGGGCTTCAAGGGACCAAAGAAAATCCGCTTTGCCGCCCCGAATGTATAAATTGCTGTCAATATTGTTGAGAGTATACCTAAAATGGCTATGCTCATACCAACATAAGTAGGATATGCAGCGAAAACACCGGTAAACAGTATCCATTTACCTGTAAAACCACTTGTGAGTGGAACACCTGTTAGTATTGCCGCGGCTGTTATCCAGAGTACAGCACTTATTGGCATCTTATGTATAAGCCCGCCCAGCTTATTCATATCCCTGATTCCCGTTACGTAAACTACTATACCCGCGGTTGAGAAGAGTATGGCTTTGCCCAAGATATGACTCAAGAAGTAAAAGATTCCACCTTCTATACTCCAGACAGTGAGTGCTCCCAGCCCCAAGAGCGAGTAGGAAATCTGACTGATCGTTGAGCAAGCACAGAGTCGCTTCACGTCATTTTGAGCCAGTGTGAGGATCGCACCGTATATTATGGTTAGCAGAGCCATTATCATAATGGGTGTACCGAATACTTTAAAATCATCGTAAAGTGGTAAAATGAGTGCCCTGACAATTACATAGGCGGCGATATTCGCATAAACAGCAAGCAACCCCGCTATGCATGTGGGATGCTCTGCGTGTACCGAGGGCATCCAGACATGAAGTGGAAATACCGCCATCTTGGTAAACAAACCGAGAAGGATAAGTAATATAATCCAAAAAGTCATGGGATTTCCGGCAAGAGTGTGTAACTCCGAGAGTTCAAAGCTGCCCATCTCTGAATAAGCCAATACCGACCCGAACAATACGAACGTGCCGCCAACTATGCCCCACAGGAAACACATCACGGCAACTCTAAATCGCTCTACATAGCCAAAGTAACTCATTATGAAGTAAAGCGGAATGACGAGCAATTCTATAAAGAGATATATCATTATGAGGTTTGTAGCAAAGCAGATACCGAGGAAACTTACGGGAAAGAGGAAATAGAGCCAGAAATAGGTGGTGTGATACGAAAGTTGTGTCTTTTCGTCCTCTTCGCCGTATATTACCTCTATTCGATGTTCCACATAGTGCAATGAGTAAAACGAAAGAGCAGTGCAGATTATATTTATTATCAATGCAACCGGTAGGCTCAAACCGTCCGCTAAGAGGCCAAAGCCAACATTTGGTCCCCATGTGTATACCTCTTGAATTGGTGTGCCCTGATAAACGCTGATGCCTGCTATGAAGAGCAACGCGGTTGTGTAGAGCAGAGTTATGCAAGGAACAAAACGTACCTTTCTTCCCAGTATTCGCCGGGTTAAAAGTATAAACAGAGCGGCTATAACCGGCACTGCTAATGTTTGAAGGAGTAGATAGGGTATCATTATTTCATCACCATCCCAAATAATACAAATAAAAGAAGAAGTAGCATAGCAATAAGGATATATATCAAATTATACGATAATTCTTTATCCTTAGCTTTCTTTATTGTGTTATAGATTTTTTCGAAGTTAAGGAGATCAGGAAGTCTCACGTGAAACGCATTATCTATTCGATTCTCCATCTCTGTCTGTGTCTTAAGAGGGAGCGCGCGGAAGAAATCAGGCATTCGCATTACTTCCCGGTTAATGGTACTTGTAAAGACCATTAACGGTCCTTCGCAGAACTTTATAACCTTTTTCCCCGGTATCCTGTAGAACCAATCGGTGTCAAGCGTAATCGTTGGCGTGCCGTGAAGTTTGCCCCTTAGCAGCCAGAATGCTACGAACGTGAAGACGAGGAGTTGACTCATTGCTATCACATGACCCGCTGCAAAAGGTTCATAATGAACGGGATATGGAAGAATGTCATAAAGTATTTTTGGATACACCCCGAGCAGTGTGCACAAAAACGCGGTGATGCCCATAGCGGCGAGCATATTCCAGGGCGGCTCTCGCGCCTCGCATACTGGCGTATCTCGTGCAAACCATACACCCCACGGAAGTTTCAAGCCCGTGTGGAGGAATGTCCCTACTGAAGCGAGTTCGAGCATCAACCATATAGTTGAGTAATCCCACATCGCAGAAGAGTGGACAACCATTGTCTTACTTATAAATCCATTGAATAATGGGAATCCAGAAATTGAAAATGCACCAATCATATAGAGCCAGAAAGTAATAGGCATGTATTTATAAATACCGCCCAATTCGGTCAGCTTTCTGCGCCCCGTTACCTCGATCACCGCACCCATACCCATGAAAAGCACCGCCTTATACAGAATATGACAGAAAGCATGAGCGGAAGCACCGTTTATCGCCATTTCACCTGCCGCAGTACCGAAAACGCCCATTCCTACCCCCGCCACCATGTAGCCCACCTGGGAGATAATATGATACGCAAGCAGTCGCCTTATATCATTCTCAAGCACCGCAAAGACTACTCCATACAGCGCCATTATCGCACCTAACCAGATCAGAATGTCAACACCCGGGAAACCCCGTATCAGCACGTAGATTGCACTTTTCGTAGTAAACGCAGTTAAAAAGATCGCACCTGTGACGCTTGCTTCCGGATACGCATCTGCCAGCCACGCGCCCAAAGGTGGAACCGCCGCGTTTATGATAAACGCAAGGAATATCAGATACACACCCAAACAATTATTCATGACATAATCAAGGTTCGTGGCTTGAGCCAACGTTTGAGGCCACATGCTTGTGAATGATTCAAAGGCGAGCGACCCACCATTTTGCAGATGTATTAGAACCCCAGCCAATAGGGATACACCGCCAAATGAATGCACCATGATATACCGAAATCCCGCACCGGATGCCGATTTCGTCTTGCCATACCAAATTATGAACAGTGATGCCCAAGCCATTATCTCCCAGAAAAAGAACAAAGTAAAGAGGTCACCTGCGAATACCACACCAAGTGTGCTTCCGATGTATATTAACGCAGCCACATGCTGCCAATCCTCTTTTATATGAATTGAATAGAGAAACATACAAAAAGAAGCGATTACGAACACGTATGCGAACACCATGCTCAGCCTGTCTATTCTGCCGAGGGTAAGCTCATATCCCATGAACGTAAGTATCCATGTTTTTCCCTCGGAGAGGAATACACCCTTAGACATTAGCACTAGATTTACAAATGCTAATGCCGGGAGTAAGAGTATATATGCCTGTTTTAGTTTCTCTTTGCCCTTTAAAAGAGGTACTAAAAAAGCGCCGAATAGGTATATGAATCCAGGGTGGAACCACTCAATCATTACTTACCTCCCCCTGTAAAATCATTATTTTTTTAGTGTTTCTCATAATAATCCTCCTCCTTCTGAAGCCATTGATGCCCAAGTGCTTTTGACGCAATGATGATGACCACACAGCCAACGAAACCGTACACTGCGCTAAAGACGGGTATTTCTTCCCACCAGAAGTGCGGGTGTAAATGTAAAAACAGCATAGCGAGTATCCCTGCCATAATAACCACGAAAATGCTGATATAAAGCATCACAAACATTAATCTCATCGTTATCTTCATTTCTACTTCACACACCTCCACCTAAACCTGCAACTGCGAGTTTTACAAGATCCAATATATAGAATGTATTCGGGAATAAGCAAAATATGATGGAGAAAATTGCCGTCATGGCCAGAGGAACGAGCATGAAAATAGATGCTTCGTTTATTTTTGTATTTTCATTCTTATTCCCACTTTCCGTCCAACCTTCTGGCTTACCAAAGAAAGCGGTATATATTATCGGGAAAAAGTAAACGATATCCAGCAGAGAACTGATCATAAGAACTGCCAGCAGACCCAGGGAATGCGCCTCCAGCGTACCTAAACCGAGATACCATTTACTTATAAAGCCACACACCGGTGGAATGCCACTCATACCAAGTGCGCCTACGGTGAATGCAGTCATTGTTACCGGCATCGTTCTTCCTATGCCCGCCATCTCGCTTACGTTCTTCTTGCCTGTAACTACTATTATCGCTCCGGCGCACATAAACAGTGTTATCTTCATGAATCCGTGGAACGGGATATGAAGCATTGCTCCCTGTACGCCCATAGTGTTTAACAACGCCACGCCAAAGAGGATATAAGATAACTGGCTAATCGTGGAATAAGCGAGTCTCTTTTTTAAGTTGTCTTGCGCGATTGCCATAAGAGAAGCGACTATCATCGTGAACGCCGCTATGGAAACGAGTATTACCCCCAGACCGATCGCACCCATCAACTCTATACCATATATGTAACACACAATTCTGACGACTACAAACACCCCTGCCTTCACCACTGCTACGGCATGCAAGAGCGCACTTACCGGTGTCGGCGCAGCCATTGCCGTGGGCAGCCAACTGTGAAAGGGCATCCATGCAGCTTTCATGGAGCCCAGCATGAACAATGCGAATAACGTCATCAATATCATGCGCGAAGCCGAAGCGACTGTTAATATCCCACCGTTCTCAAAGTCGGTCGTCCCGGCAAGGTAGAACGTTAACACTATCGCAACAAAGAAGAACCAACCCGAAGTAATCAAATAAGCTAAGTATTTACGGCCCGCAAATCGGGCTTCCTCTGCCTGCTCCGACTGCTCCTGCTTGTGTCCCCATTCGGCTAAGCCGTTGTGAGCCACTAAGGGATATGTTGATATTGTTAAAGCCTCGTAAAAGAAGTACATAGTGATCAGGTTCTTGGACAATGCTATGCCTACCGCACCGAAGATAGCTAAAGCGAAACAGGCGTAGTATCTCGTCTGCGCATGCTCGTGCAGCGACCGCATATACCCTATGGAGTAGGACGATACCAGAATCCAGAGGAAAGAAGAAGTAATAGCGAATATAAGACCAAAAGCATCCACTCTGAATATAAAATCAAGTCCAGTAAATATAGTAAAGAGTGGGCATTCTATTACATTCCCCGCTACAATAATCGGTGCCATAGAAAAGACTATCAAAAACTGCATTATGCTGGCGAGCATCGTGCAGCTTTCTCTTATGTTCGGGCGCTTCCTAAATAGTAATATGAGAAAAACGCAGATAAAGGGGCATGAGATTGCTAACAACGGACTTAGGGATTCTATTACTGCCACCTTAGCCGCCTCCTAAAATTGTAAGTGATGCCCTTACAGCTATTTGGATGATTAAAATAGGGAATAACCCGCCTATTAAACATGCGAACGCAAGGACAACAACCGAGAAGACCATAGGAAAAGGCGCTTCGTGTGTCCTAACAGCACCACTTTCTATCATTAACACCTTTGCCACCCGGAGATAATATGCCGCGGCATATATGACATTAAATAATAGTACGATAAACGTTATAAGCATCACCACCCCGCCAACAGACTGAATTGCCATTGCCACAGACATTATTATCAGGAATTTACTCCAAAAGCCGATTAAAGGTGGCATGCCCAGCAATGAGAGCAAGCCTACCGTCATTGAATATCCTGTATAGGGCATATCTCGTCCAACTCCACTCATCTTCGAGAGTTCCCTGGTATGAATACTGGCATGAATGTTACCAGAGCCTAAGAAAACCATCGCCTTGCCTATGCCATGACTCAAAATATGGAGTAATGCACCCGCCATGGCTAAAGAAGCTGCTTCCGGAAGTGCTTCTTGTGGGTCTGTCACGGTTGCGAGGATATAAGCAGCAACTCCCACACCTGTGGCTGCAATACCCATATTGACAATGCTTGAGTAGGCAAGAAGTCGTTTCAAGTCATTTTGGAAGTAGGCAAAGAGGTTTGCCACTGTCATTGAGAGAAGCCCTAAGATAAGCAGGATGAGCCCGTAATTATAGTAGAAGGGAAAGAGCGTGAA
Organism: Candidatus Methanophagales archaeon; assembly: GCA_029241965.1. Lineage (GTDB taxonomy): Archaea > Halobacteriota > Syntropharchaeia > Alkanophagales > Methanospirareceae > QENJ01. Next base: position 5,314 of record JAPWVK010000066.1, on the reverse strand, counting down.
CAACACACGAATTAGCGCATAAAAACCCACCATTATCATTATTCCACTCAGCATAGCAGAGATTGGGCTGGGTGCTGCGGGATGTGCATCGGGTAACCAGGTATGAAGCGGAAAGATAGCCATCTTTATGCCCAGGCCCAAAATGATGAAGATAAAAGCCGCTTGAACCGCCCGGTTCCCGTATAGCGGCGGTAATAATAGCGAGAGGTCATGTATGTTCAACGAACCTGTGACCGCATATAGAAAACCAATTCCAAGCAAGAAGAAACAAGCACCGATAGAGCCCATAACGAGATAAGTAAAACCCGCCCTCAGCGATATTCCACCCTTCGATGCTACCAAAGCATACGCAGCTAAGGACAATATCTCGATGAACACATACATGTTGAATATATCGCCGGTTACGGTTACACCGCATAAACCAGTTATAAAGAGTTGATAAACCGTATAGAAATGGACAATTTTTTGCGATGGTTTTGGTAGTTCGTGCTCTATACTACTCTTTGAATGTATTGCGCATATCAATCCTAAGAATAGCACGATGACCAGCACATAAGCATTCAAAGCATCAACGAGATATTCTATGCCCCAGGGCGGCATCCATCCGCCGAGCCAGTAATATATAGTTCCCCGGGTCAGGACATGATATAGGATAAAAATAGCCATAACAAGCTGGACGATAATAGTAGTAATAGAGATGAACCAGCACGAGTTCTTGTTTATATGTCCAACAATCAAGATAGTGAATGCTGAGAGCAACGATAGGACAACCACAAGAACAGGCAAATGCTCAACTATCAGCACAGTTTTTATTTACCTCCTTTCTTTACATCCACTTTTACTGACATAACAGTGCAAAACTCTACCGAATCACTACTTTCTACAAGGGATGTACTATCTAATAACTGTCGCTTTTTCTTTAATGTGTCACAGATGACACGTGTTATCGCCTCTTACGCCCCGCGCTCCCTTTCCTTCGCTATTATCTCCGTCTCTTCTATCGTCCCGTACTCCTCATACATCAATATTACGAGAGCGAGGGCAACTGCAGTCGTGGCAACCCCAACCACTATCGCCGTCAGGATAAGCACGTGAGGTAATGGATTCACGTAAACATAACCCTGGGCTATCATCTCTTCACTCACAATTGGCTCAGTTCCGCCTGTTATATCACCCAGCGAAATATAGAACAGGAATATAGCAGTTTGAAATATGTTCAATCCGATGATCTTCTTTATCAGATTGTCCTTCGCTATCATTGCATAGAACCCGATGAGCATAAGCACAATGGAAACCCAGTAATTGTATTTCGCAAATAGTTCCTCGATTAACCAGTCAATCATCTTTAATCTTCTCCTTTTTCTATTTCTTCTCTTTTCCACACGAGGTTAAAGAAGATAGACGTAATTACCGCCATTACCGTTATCCCGATTCCTATTTCCACGAGGTCCATACCCAGAGCCCGGTTCTCTTCAAAATGGTGCGTTAACGGAATGAACCCATAGTTTAGATACTGCGCAGCTCCGAGACTGCAGATTACGCATAGCAGCCCTACGCCTGCGTAGAGATATACTCCAGTACTGAAAAGAGCGATATTTGCATGCTCTGGGAATCTGTTCCCCGCTTTAACGATACCAAAAGCGATAACATATAAAACAAAAGAAGAAGCGAATATAACACCGCCCTGGAATCCGCCTCCTGGTCCGCCAGCACCATGTATAATCACATACAATGCAAACAACTGTATAAACGGCACCATCAGTCTCGATACAGTCTCTACAACGACACTCCTGCTTTTACCTTTTCCCGTATCTCTATCTTCCCGTGGCATCGTCTACTCAGGTCTTTTCCCCGTCCTCCTCAACAACAATAAAACCGCTACACCTGCGGTAAATATAACCGTAGTCTCACCAAGCGTATCGTAACCTCTGTAATCAGCAAGAATATAAGTTACCATATTCGGCACTTCTGTCTCATGATGTCCTTCCTCCACAAACCGTTTGATAAGTGCATACCGGTAAACCCACAACTCATCTCCTTTCTTCTCAATAAAGTAATATTTCTGCTCCTTGGGTGCGTAATGCAACTCCTCTGGAACAATAACTGCTTCCCATTCCCCTTCTTTTAGCTTCGCAACTTCAGAAGGAAGCGGAAGTCCTATCTCTTCTATTTTAGCGTTTAAACTATCTGGAATAATACCGTTATCTAACTCATCCACTAAGCCAGCAGCATCCGTATCGAACAACTTAACATACCTGTTAGGGGCTGAATTCGGATCGCCAAAATCAGGTATATCCTCAGCTACATATACGAAAAGAACACCTAAAACGATTATAAAAGCGAGTGCCGCTACCGATAGTGATTTCATTTCTTCTCCCACCTCGCAGTCCGCGCTAAAGCGGCGATTAAGAATGCCGTGGTTGCACCAGCGCCGACCGCAGCTTCTGTAAACGCTACATCCACCGAGTGCATCTCTACCCAGACTACAGCCATCAGGAAGCTATAAGCACATAACAGCATAATCGCACTCAAGAGGTCTCTCACCGTTATCGCCGCGATAGCGATTGCCACAACCAAAAACAACAGTGCGAGGTCAAGCTGCCATATCATTTCTTATTTATCTCCTATTTCTGGTTTCATGAATATAATATTTAAAACTGTCATTTTTTATCACTGTTCCATAAATACATCTGCTACTTTACTTTGCATCGTCTTGTCAACCATAAGCGCATCCGCGGGTGCTTGTGCGATTGCGTGCACCTGGAACTTACCCTTCTCTGGGTCTATATTTATTGTTATCGTTCCCGGTGTTAAAGTGATAGAATTAGCTAATGTAACGAGCGCGAAGTCGCTCCTCAATGTAGTTTCAAATTCAATTATGACCGGGTCTATCGGCATCTTCGGATGCAGAACACGATATGCGACATCAAAGTTCGCGAGTATTATCTGCCATAACTCCCACCAGAGATATATGAAGAACTTGAAGGACTTCGAGAGCACCTTCTCACCTTTCTCCGCCACCAGCAGGTCATGAGAAATCAAAGCGACAATCGCACTGCATATTATACCTGCTCCGACATGTAAAGCATCAAAAATCCCGGATAAGAGAAGCCAGAACAACAACATAGCACAGAACGTTACGAGAATTCCAAAACCGTTTCCTGCTTTAGCACTCATCTTCTCTTTCTCTTCCCCCCCTCTTCACATCCTCGCATCCCCTTTCTTCCACGGCTTCAAACCTGTATTATAAGCCGCTTTCATCAGCGCATGTGTTCCGGTTGGATTGGCAAGGAAGATGAAAACAATTAAAAACAGGAGCTTCACGGGTACAAGTTGAACCGAGATGTCCGCTCCCGGACTATAAACGAAAATATGGTATATCAGCAAACCCGCGATTATAAGGACCTCCCCCAGCGTGTCACACTTCCCGGTCGCGTGCAGCCGCGTGTAAAAGTCGGGAAACCTCAGCAATCCTATTGCACCGGTAAGCATAAAGAATATGCCAGCAGCCAGTAATATTATCACGATTAGCTCGACCATACTTCACCCCTCTCTAAATATTTTGCGAATGTTAAAGTGCCTATGAAATTCAACAGTGCATAAAGAAGCGAGATGTCAAAGAACAGCGGTCTTTCAAATATGTAGCCTATAACCACTAAGAGCACGATTGTTTTTGTTCCTATAACATTTATCGCAGCCACGCGGTTAAATACCCCTGGTCCAAGCGCAGCTCGGTATAAAGCTAACAGTATCGTAAGTGCAATTAGCAATCCGGTCGCCAAGAACACCTTTAGCATTACTTCCTGTTCTATCATTTTACGCAGGTTTATGGTTAACTTATGGTTATAATTATGGTTAGTTGTGGAGGTACTATAAATAAGTTTCGGAATTTTTCTGTCGTTGCAGAAACAAACTAAGATAAAAGTATCAGTTTTTAAGGCACAGAAGGAGAAGTAGCGGGATAATAGGGTAGCTAAACGGTTTTGCGTGATCCTTTACAACGAGCAGTTCCTCAGGAAGAATTGCTTTGATTTGCATCCCCGGGATATGGGCGAAGAGAGAGGCAGAGTTTTTTGGTAAGTGGCATTCGTAAACATAGGCCATGAAATAGCCCAACAAAATAAATATTAGCGTAACGTGGGCTATTCCCTTATCCCTGAAAATAACTTCTTAATTAAAGCGAAAGAGCAAAACCCACATCTGAAACAATCCCGCGAACAACATGATCAACACCTGCATATCTTCTGTTTGACCGCCCCTTGTATATCCCTGCAAGCACCATCCTCAAAATGTCGCTTCACGATAAAATCTAAGTATGGCTTGTCCACCTCGTTGAAAGACTCGAACTCGGTACTATCCACATTGCCATCAATCGGTCATACCTCTTTACAGGCACGGCGATTTGGCATGCAAATCACAAACAATCTACTACGGAAACATCGTCACATCGGCTACAATGATGGTTTCTTGCCGCGTAGCACAAGCGCAGCAAACGCTTTTTTTAAAAAAGGGGGTGATCCCGCAGGTACATCCTTATGATAAGGACTTATTTGCAACAATTCCGTTCCCGCGACTCTAATAAAAAGCTACCACCGGAAAAAGCACATTTTTAAAACGGCGCATATGATTACCATTTTTCCTATATCATCCCGTTTATACCGCCCATTCATTCCAGTGAGCGTATCAAGTTTTTCTATTTATTCTTGGTATAATGCCCTTTTCATCTATCTAAGTTTGCGACAGCTCCGCCATCCAAGCCATGCTAAAGGATTGGTCCAAGGTTAACTCCGGAAGTCAATTTGGTCCAGCCAGCCGCAATCTGACCCGAGGCTATTGCTGCCGTCTTTTACATACCGCCACTTCAGCCTATGCGTCCCTGAACTGATTTGATAGCTCTTTTGCTGCCAATCAACGCTACCACTGATTCTATCATGACCTATGCCATCAATATAGAACTCCAGAAAGTCGAAGTTATCCTCGGATGATACATTCCAGACGAAACTAAACGTTCCGGGTCCCGAAACGGTTGTTTGCAGCCATGAGTTCTGATTATCAGATATTATACCGCTCTGTGCGGCGCTACCGTTATAGTAATAGGTTGATGCTTCGCCAAACCAGTTTGCTGTTTCTCCTGTTAACCATGAAAGAACAGCGTTATCCACAGCATCTGCTAAACTAAGTGGTGTGGGTATAGGAGTTGGAGATGGTGTCACGGTAGGTGTTGGAGTTGGAGTTGGAGTTGGCGATGGAGATGAAGATTCATTTTGAGTTGACAATCAAGATTAAAAGTGCAATAGGCTAATAAATAAGTCAT
>JAPWVK010000065.1 GCA_029241965.1 Candidatus Methanophagales archaeon | reverse complement strand
GCTGGCGTCAAACACGCGAAAAGAAAACCGCAAATATAGCTCATAATACAGTAAAAGCGCTCAGAACTTCACTTAAATCGTTCTGGAATAAACAACCTTTTAACTTGATTTTGTCCAATTATTTGTGCCCGTGACTATACCTTTTCCAAGCTCTGTCTTCCCTTTCACTATCCCCCTTCTTTCAAGTTTCTGGAGATGCAGATACAGTAGAGGTCGAGATATTTCTAACTCTCGAACTAACTCAGAAGTGTATTTCTTCTTCTCTTTCTTCTCTGATAGTGCTGCTATTATGCGAAGTCTGTGTCTATTGCTCAGTGTTTCGCAGAGATTAATTATTTCATCCAGTGTTTTTGTCATTATTCCTTACATATGTAACTTTTTTCTTACACATGTAAGTTTTAACTATCAGAAGGAAAGTTTTACATACTAAGTTCAAACATAAGTAGCATATGCGGTGAATTATTACTACCCACCGCGATAGAAAACGAGGGAGCAAAAAAGAAGACGGAAAGAAATGGAGATGTTAAGAATGGTAGAAGTGCCTTCGGGTAACGTGGTAAGCGCATCAGTGCGCCGAGGAGGGGCGCCATATAAATACCTAAACAAACAGGAGGTGATATAAAAATGAAAAAGCAACTTGCAATAGCAATTGTAGCGATACTGCTAATGGCTGTTTTGATAGCGCCGCCAGTTATGGCATTCGCGGTGAGGGATGGAGATTCCGTGCAGTACTCTTATCGTGGATACAAGTCTATAACCGATAACGCTATTACCGCTTCCAATCAGCCATATATTACCCTGAGTAATGGAATAGGGGTTCGGGAGACTAGTTCGCGGGTCAAATATTATAGAGCACCCGTACCTGTTAGAACGTCTAATCAGGCAACAGTCATGGGTACTGGAACAGGGGCGGTAAGAGGTATCTCTGTGTACTCAGCGGATGGAAAATTGCTTTACTCAGAGAACTTCTTTGCAAATGAAACAAAAGAGATTAGTATTGTAACTGACGAGTCAGAGGATATTGTAATAGACGAGTTAGAGGATATTGTAACTGACGAATCGGATGATTTAACAATAGAGGGTGAAGCACCGCCACCGGTACACATAGATATGCAGCCTGGAATGAGGGTGGTAAAAGGCAAATTAGCGTACGCAGAAGGTTTCTTCGTGTACTCAGCGGATGGAAAATTGCTTTACTTCAAAGGGACAGATTCGGAGCAACTTTTAAAAAACGGGACGCAGTTAAACTGAAACAGGCTCAGTGATTATCTGCGATTACACAAAAAAGAGGTCTTCGTTATGACGACGGCAATTGACGTACAAACAGGGATTTGCCTTTGGATACGGTGGTAAGCGCATCAGAGCGCCGAGGAGGGGCGCCATATAAATACCCAAAACAAATAGGGGGTGATATAAAAATGAAAAAGCAACTTGCAATAGCGATAGTAGCGATAATGTTAACGTCTGTTCTGATAGTGTCCCCAGTTATGGCATCCACGTTGAGGGATAATATGACAATCGATGTAGGTGGAAAACAAGTAAAACTGATAGAACACAAAGAGAACAATATAGGAGATATAATAGAGAGAGGACACGTTCAGAGTAGTTTAAGAGGGCAGTTATATCCATATACATGGGATGGACAAAGAGTTTATCTGAGTGCAACTATGAGAGTCGAAATAACAATAGATCACACGCCAACAGATGCGACTGGTGTTTTCTTAGGTGTCTGGGATGATGATTTAACTAACGGCGTATATATAATTGATGACAACCAGGATGGACACGCCCATTTCCCATCCAGCGGTACGTACACAATACCAGAGAGCGGTTATTACTGGATAGTCGTAGGAGCATTAGAAGACGGATTCAGTTATGATGGATGGTATGATGTCTACTGGTAGAGGTACTAAAGTCTTCTTTGGAACGACAATTGACGTACATAAGTTTGGAAGATTGAGCCGCTGAATGCGGCTTTATTTTTTATTTTCTTCATTTTCCAACATCTCTTTTATCTTTTTCCCGTTCAGGCAAAGCTCAAAGTCACACAGCTCGTAATACCGCCTCGCTCTACTACCTTTTCCAAGCTCTGTCTTACCCTTCTATCCCCCCCCCTCCTTTCAAGTTTCTGGAGATGCAGATACAGTAGAGGTCGAGATATTTCTAACTCTCGGGCTAACTCAGAAGTGTATTTCTTCTTCTCTTTCTTCTCTGATAGTGCTGCTATTATGCGAAGTCTGGTTCTATTGCTCAGTGTTTCGCAGAGATTAATTATTTCATCCAGTGTTTTTGTCATTATTCCTTACATATGTAACTTTTTTCTTACACCTGTAAGTTTTAACTATCAGAAGGAAAGTTTTACATACTAAGTTCAAACATAAGTAGCATATGCGGTGAATCATTACTACCCACCGCGATATAAACGGGGTAGCAAAAAAGAAGGCGGGAAAAAATAGTGATGTTAGGAATGGTAGAAGTGCCTTCGGGTAACGTGGTAAGTGCATCAGCGCGCCGAGGAGGGGCGCTTTATAAATACCCAAACAAACAGGAGGTGATACGAAAAATGAAAAAGCAACTTGCAATAGCAATTGTAGCGATACTACTAATGGCTGTTTTGATAGCGCCGCCAGTTATGGCATTCACGGTGAAGGATAAAAATTCAGTGCAGTACTCTTATCGGGGATACAATTATATAACCGATAAGTCTGTTACAGCATCCAATCAGCCAATTACCATAGGTAATGGAATAGGGGAGCGGGAGAGCAGTTCGCGGGTTAAATATTATAGAGCACCCGTACCTGTTAGAACGTCAAATCAGGCAATAGTCATGAGTACTGGTATAAGGGAGAACGTGAATACCTCAAGAGTCTTTGCAGATGATGTGTTGGGTGACGTTGCATCGATGAATGAAAAACCAGTCACGAATCGTGATGGATTCGAAATAAAATCTGGAACAGGTGAAATTATAAATGGGACACCAATACTTTATATTGACACAGGTGACGAAATAGTTCCAATGAAACTGACACTTATATGGATGGGTGATCCCAGTGACGACCCTCATCCTAGTGATGGTTCATGGGGGCTATCTGTGATTACACAATAAAGTTTTTCTTTGCGATGTTGACATACAAACAGAAATTTGCCTTTGGATACGGTGGTAAGTACATCGAAGCGCCGAGGAGGGGCGCCATATAAATACCCAAAAACAAAAGGAGGTGATATAAAAATGAAAAAGCAAATTGCAATAGTGATAGTAGCGATAACGTTGACCGCTGTTTTGTTAATGCCGCCAGTTATGGCATTCGCGTTGAAGGATGGCAATTCAGTGCAGTACTATTATCGTGGATACAATTCTATAACCGATAACTCTATTACCGCTTCCAATCAGCCAATTACCATAGGCAGTGGAATAGGGGTTCGGGAGACTAGTTCGCGGGTCAAATATGTTAGAACGTCTAATCAGCCAATAGTCATAGATAGGGGAATAAGGGCGGTAAGTGGTATCTCGGTCTACTCAGCGGATGGAAAATTGCTTTTCTCAGAGAACTTTGCAAATGAAATAAAAGAGACGGATAGTAACATCGTAATAATTGACGAGTCGGGTGATTTAAATTTAACAATAGTGGGTGAAGCACCGCCACCGGTAAAATTAGATATGTCTAAACTCATGAGTACTAAAATAAAGGGGACAAGAGGCATCTCTTTGGGGTACTCCTCTTTGGGGTACTCTGGTGAGTCGGATGATTTTGCAGTGGAGGGTGAAGCGCCAGGGTGTCTGCTAGTGAACGTAAAACTGGACGCATTTGATCTTCTAAATGGCACGAAAACGCTGTTACCATAGATAGATGTGAGAGCTGTCAAGTAAACATCTGTGATTACACAATAAAAGAGATGCGACGGCAATTGACGTACAAACAGGGATTGCCTTTGGGTAGTGTAGAGAGTGCATCAACGCGCCGAGGAGGGGCGCTTTATAAATACCCTCAAAAAATAGGAGGTTATATGAAAAAATGAACCAAAACAAAATAGAAGCATTCTTGATAGCAAGCATAGTAGCGATAAGTATAGTGGCACTGGCAATGCCCGCGCTGGGTGGCGAGGGCAATGCAAAGGTGGAGGAAAAGCCTGAGGTTGTGATTGGTGTACCTTCAAGCTCAGAGCCAGAACCAAAAAAGCCAGAAGAACTTGATGAGATTGAGCTAGAAGTGAGAGAGCCAGACCCTAGATTCAATCCTGTTTTCAGAGAAGTTGTCATCGTCTATTTCAACGAAATGCCTGCTTCGCTTGAAGCGTTCGCATCTACGTATGGTGTAAAGCTGATATTCGTCAAAGAAGATATAAAGATGGCTGCGTTTGAAACAGAACCCATTGGGAGACATGGAGAAACAAGCCAGCGCACATTGGAGTTCATTGAGGAGGTCTCTAAGGACTCTTGTGTCGAGAAAGCGTATAAAGACGGATTTATGTTCGTTCATTCTGATGAGGTATTTATTATGCCCCATGGACCGGAAAAGATAGTGGAAAGGTTCGATAATGTGTATATTCCTGCTGACTTAGAACTGTTTATTCATAACAACGTATTTGTTGAATTCTGGAGATTACCGCCTTCGCTTGAAGAGTTTGCATTCACGTATGGTGCCACACTTAAGAGCGTTGATGAGAATCGGTTATGTGCTTCTTTTGAAACAGACGATGTGCCTGGATTTGTCAAAAAGATTTCTACTGACCCGTATGTCAGGTACGGCATTCCAGTGAAAAAGCAGGACCTTTATGATAGTGAGCCTGTAGTCAAAAAGCCAGACCCTTATTTCAATCAGGTTTTCAGGGATGCTGTCATCGTCTATTTCAATGAAATGCCGGCATCGCAGGAAGAGTTCGCATCAAAGTATGGTGTAAAGTTGATATTCGTCAAGGAAGAGATAAAGATGGCTGCCTTTGAGACGGAACCGAGTTCCATGCCCATGGAGACAAGCCAGCGTACATTAGATTTCATTGAGGAAGTCTCTAAGGACTCCTGTGTCGAAAAAGCCTACGAAGATGGATTTATGTTTGTCGATACAAAAAAGCTGTATAAGCCAGAGCCTGTGATAGAATACCCAGAGGACTATGACAAAAAAGGCTATGAATATATATCCAATGAGGCAAAGGTTGGATTCTGGAGGTTGCCACCATCACTTGAAGAGTTCGCATCAAAGTATGATGCTAAGCTTAAGAATTTCAGTGAAGCCAACGAGGTTCTGTTGTTTGCCACTTTTGAAACAGACGATATAACAGATTTTATCAAACGGGTTTCAACAGACCCATATGTCAGACACGCCGAGCCAAATGGAGTGGTTCATGGTGGTTACACCCCAAACGACCCAAAAATGATTACAGATCCGTATGTCTCACCTGTTGAACCAAATGACCCAAAATGGAATCAACAATGGGGACCAAAGAAGATGGCACAGAGAAGACATTTTACACAGAAGCTTGGGAATACCAGAAAGGCAGCAACGAGTATCAAGGACAATACAAAGGTATTGACTGCGGTGCACAAGAAGATACCTGCAGTAAGGGTAATGGATATTGTTGAGCGCCGGGGAGGGGCGCTTTATAAATACCCTCAAAAAATAGGAGGTAATATGAAAAAATGAACCAAAACAAAATAGTAGCATTTTTGATGGCAAGCATAGTAGCGATAAGCATAGTGGCAATAGCAATGCCCGCGCTGGGTGGCGAGGACATGGCAATGGTGACGGAAAAGCCTGAGGTTGTGATTCCTGAACCTTCAAGCCAAGAGCCCGAACCAAAAAAGCCAGAAGAACTTGATGAGATTGAGCCAGAAGTGATAGAGCCAGACCCTAGATTCAATCCGGTTTTCAGAGATGCTGTCATCGTATATTTCAATGAAATGCCGGCATCGCTTGAGGAGTTCGCATCTGATTATAGTGTAAAGTTGATATTCGCCAAGGAAGACATAAAAATGGCTGCCTTTGAGACGGAACCCAGTTCCATGCCCATGGAGACAAGCCAGCGTACATTGGATTTCGTTGAGGAAGTCTCTAAAGACCCCTGTGTCGAGAAAGCATATGAAGACGGATATATGTTTGTCGATACAAAAAAGTTGTATAAGCCAGAGCCTGTGATAGAATACCCCGAGGACTATGACAAAAAAGGCTATGAATATATATCTAATGAGGCAAAGGTTGGATTCTGGAGGTTGCCACCATCGGTTGAAGAGTTCGCATCCAGGTATGATGCTAAGCTTAAGAATTTTAGTGAAGCCAACGAGGTTCTGTTGTTTGCCACTTTTGAAACAGACGATATAACAGAATTTATCAAACGGATCTCAACAGATCCATATGTCAGACACGCCGAGCCAAATGGTGTGGTTCATGGTGGTTACACCCCAGACGACCCAAAATGGAATCAACAATGGGGACCAAAGAAGATATACTGCCCTGAAGCATGGGATTACCAGAAAGGCGACACGAGAATTTTCGTTGCAATACTTGATACAGGCGTTGATTACAATCATGAAGACCTATCCGGGCGTGTTATTAAAGGATACGATTTCGTCAATAATGATAATGACCCTATGGACGACCACAATCATGGAACACACTGCGCCGGAATATGCGGTGCCATCATGGACAACAACAAAGGCATTGCCGGTGTTGCACAAGTGTCGCTAATCGCAGTAAAAGTGCTAGATGATACAACTAACGGCATATGGGAAAACGTTATAAACGGTATCTACTATGCGGCTAACTGGGGTCCCAGCAATAGTGCAAAAGTCTTAAGCATGAGTCTCGAAGGTGGCTATGATCCAGATGCAGAAATTGCCTGCAACTACGCATACAATACCAAAGGATGTTTACTTGTTGCCATCTCAGGGAATTATGGAATAGAACAAATAGCATATCCAGCAGCTTTTGATACAGTCATTGCCGTTGGTGCAACTGATTCCAATGATCAACGTTGGTATGGCTCAAACTATGGAGATGACCTTGAACTGGTCGCACCTGGGGTTGGTATACACTCAACAATTCGTAACAACGGTTACGAGTCCTGGACGGGCACATCAATGGCAGCCCCACATGTGTCAGGAGTTGCAGCTCTTATGTGGTCACAAAATCCTAAGGTTGCGTATAACAACGCGAAGATTCGTGAAGTATTGAGGAACACTGCAGTCGATCTTGGTTCGAGTGGCAAGGATAAGTATTATGGCTATGGTAAGGTGAATGCGTATGCCGCAGCCACTTCTGGGGTAGTACTGACATGAGAGAGTGGCTCGTTTACTTATAACCACGAGGATTATACCTTCTCAGTATCTGTACCAGCGCCATCTGCTGTTAATGTAGTAATGGCGGGTAATGAAAATGCGGACTTCGACCTGTACGCTAAATGGGGGTCTCCACCTACAACGAGCAATTATGATGCAAAAGGATATTCATGGACCTCTTTAGAATACTTTACAGTGGAAGGCTCAGGAACGCTCTATATAATGGTGCGCTCCTACGTTGGTACTGGCAACTGGAAATGCTGGGTACTTTCTGGTGAGCCAAGTGCTAACAGTGGACGAAAGTGGGGAACACTTTCTGAAACCGGTGATACAGCAACCTATTCTCTTAGCGACACAGGCATAGGATATGCCTTTAACTCAGGTCCGGATGGAAGCAACTTCGACCTGTATACAAAATGGAATTCCCCACCTACAACCACCAGTTACGATGCACGCGGATACACTTCGTGGGCGCAAGAGATCGCAGGTCCTACCACTAACTCAGGTACGTTACACTTTATGGTACGGTCGAGGTCAGGAAGTGGATACTATGCAACAGTGGGGGAGATATTTTAGCCATGTTATCTCCTCCTTCTTTTTCTTTTTATTCTTCATTTTCCAGCATCTCTTTTATCTTTTTCCCGTTCAGGCAAAGCTCAAAGTCACACAGCTCGTAATACCGCCTCGCTCTACTACCTTTTCCAAGCTCTGTCTTCCCTTTCACTATCCCTCTCCTTTCAAGTTTCTGGAGATGCAGATACAGTAGAGGTCGAGATATTTCTAACTCCCGGGCTAACTCAGAAATGTATTTCTTCTTCTCTTTCCCTGATAGTGCTGCTATTATGCGAAGTCTGTGTCTATTGCTCAGTGTTTCGCAAAGTGCGATTACTTCATCCAGGGTTTTTGTCTCCATCTTTTTTACAACACCGCTTAAAGAGTGCTACGCCTTCGGCGTTGAAGCACCCGTACAAACCTCGGCTGGAACAGCATATAATAGAATGGTGGAACAGGCGTTCCAGAAAATGGAATGAGTGTTCCGAAAAATGGAACGGTGGCTAAATACGCTCAACCTCCCTTTAATAAATAATCTGGTTTTATTCAGAACTCGCTTTCTCTCTGTTCGTTCACGTAGTTCCGTGGATACCAGAAATTTATCCGATAAAAGTATTTGATACTGCAGGAAAGACAACATGATTTACTTCAGAGTAACGACACCACAGGACACGGAGATATGAATAACAAAAAGATACTGGGAATTTATAGCAACGGTAAAGCATCACATTATAAAAAGTAAAGAAAAGGTGGTGGCTTTGACTTTAAAAGAACCAGATTTAATCAGAAGGAGCAGGAAAGACCAAAGTGTCTATTTAAAGAAGGATAAAGGTGGTAAAGTTATAGGAATAGAAGTCCTGTATTTTACCAAAGAGGATACACCAATTGAATTTAAAGCACTTTCAAAAGCTATTATCAGCTAATCAGATATTTTATCCTATTATTTTCTAATTTAACTACTCCCCAAGCTTCACCATCTTACTCATCCCGTAATCGTAACGAAATACCAAACTGCGGTCTTCCAGGTCTTGCAATGTTCTCGAAAGCGTGGACTTCGGTATTCCAGTTCGGGCTGACAGATCCGCCTGATTCATCTCGCCGTATTCCATCAATGCTTCTATCACTTTCTTCTCGTTTCCTTTCAGTATGTTCAGAAGTCCTGATCTATCTTCTGTATCGCTTGGCTCTGGAACATTCACAGCGGGAGTATGTTCGTGTGTATCAGCATTCTGCACTTGTAACGCCGATTCCGAACCTGCTCCACCTGGTTTCGCTTCCTGCACAACCTGCTCCTTTCCGGGCGTTCTGAACCCGAGGAAGAGCAGATAAAAAGAACTGGCACCGAGCAAGAACGAACCGATAGCGATAATCACGCAGTCAAAAACCGTATATACATTGGGGATCTCTTTCATGTAGGTTGATTGCCCTTCGATAATCACCTGAACACTCGAAGGCAGCATGAATTTTGATGCGAGCATGAACACCGCCACGACGAACAGAGCCATTGCGAGTGCTGTTTTGCCTTCTACTTTCATTGTTCTTTCCATTATCTATAAATAGGTGGGCTTACTCTTATAACCTTTTCCTTTGCGAGGTCTACATGAACGAAGTGAATAGTTCCGTCCTCTAACCCGAACGTTAGAGAAGCGCCACTGAATTTCGTCTCTACTTCACCTGCTTCGTTTGTTATAATCATGCCCGCTGGTTTTATCGCCAGCTCGTAATTCTTTCCTGCTATGATGTTTCTCACTTCAGGATCGGAGAGTGCAACCGCTCTCGCTTTTTCGCGCTCTTCTCCGGTTAATTCGCGTACTTCTGGTGCTTTTATGCGCTTGCCATTCCTATCACCAATCGTTATTTCAAGCCCTGTTTTGTTTATCACTTTAATCTCGCCTCCTTCCCGCATCTCCAATCCCATACGCTCTCCCCTTGACTTCAGTATCTCTGTAACCTTCCCTTCGTTCCGGTCTACGTTTACGAATATGCTTTCGTTGTCATTCCTAATAAGTGAGATAAAATAATCATTTGCTACCTCTGTTTCATTCTGTGATATGGTACCAAAAGCGATACTTCCACCGCCTATTTCGTATCCCTGCTCCAGGTATTGCCTCACGGTTTCGTTCTGTTTTGCGATTTCAATCGCTTTTTGTTGCTGTTCTTCGGTCATCGTTGGTATTGATTTGACCCTCTCCGCCCTCATCTGCTTCTGATGCATCCATACATCCTCAGATGAGTGTGTTCCGCTCATCATGAGTCCAACGAAGGCGAACGCCATTCCCACTCCTATGAGTGCCAATACCAGCAATATGGCAATGCCCTTTTCTCTCATTTTTGTATCACCATCTTTTAGGTTTATTTCTGCAGAATATTATTTCCATGTCCAATGCTTCTTTGCATATTCATACACCTCTTCTTGCTCGCTGTAATATGCAGAGGGAGCATGATACGTGAGCGCATAAAAATATTTGCCCTTCTTTGCAATAATTTGAGTTTGCGTATAGCTTATGTTATGAGATGTGTATGAAATACTGACCTCTTTACCTTTAGCTCCGCTTACCTCCTCTTCATTCTCATAGCTTATGTTAACATTACTTATGTTTTTCCCTTCTTCTTGAAACTGTTGCACTAAATCCATCACCACATCGTCAATTGAATTATATATTCCTCCGCTTTCAATCAAGGATAGAAGTTGTATAGTCAAAGTTATATATCCACCTTCGTATCCAGTTTTCGAAACGAATAATATTTTTGATTCCGTAGGAATAACAGTCCAGTCAGCGGGATAGTCTATCGTGAAGTGTGCAGTCGTATATGTCGTATAGCTTATGGATTGGCTTCTGTTTCCGTCATGAGTAGTAATAGTGCTGTTATTGCGGATATGCGCTGCAGGCTGGAAATGAATGATATATACACCAACAAATACGGTTGTAATCAACACAGCAGTCAACCCAAAAATTACGGACCAATTTGATTTTCTCATTTTCATCCGTGTAGTATCTTTTACCTCCTTTTCCTATCGTTCTTTCTCTTCTTCCAACCACAGGAAATAAAAAGCGGGTAAGAAATGAATAGCCCGCTAAACTTTTTACTCTTTGTTATATCCTCTAGCTTATCAACACCACCGCCGACAGTAGCAGTAACCGTCACTGGCTTCTGCACTCGCACCGCCACTGGGACATGATGCCCCTGCATAACACCAGCAACCTACTTGATTGTTCTCAGCATAGGCGTAGAACAAATACCTTCCAGCAAAAGCGTCTATTTTTTCTGATGGTTTCAGAGCATCTGCTTTATCTAAACTCAGACTGTCGCTTAGTTCATCTTCCGATACTCGTATACCATTTTTGCTGATATTCATGCTGCCGTCTTCATTCCTGGTCATCGTCACATCTATGGGATCGCTGCTTTCGAAGGTTTTAATCGGTGTAATTGCTCCTTCAGGACTTATTATACCCACTGTTACACCACCAACTGGGTCGTCGCTCGCGCTTACCGCTCCGATTCCCACCGTTGCTATCAAGCACATGCTTATCAGGACAACCAAAACCGTCACTTTCTTCTTCATCTTTTTACGCTTTACCTCCTAAAGAGCGCTACGCCACCGCGGCGTTAAAGCAGTCCATACAAACCTCGGCTGGAACAGCATATAATAGAATGGTGGAACAGGCGTTCCAGAAAATGGAACAAGTGTTCCGTAAAATGGGACAAGTCGCAGAACGCAATGGAGAGCTCGTTGATTGACAAATACCACTCTGTTGTAGCAGTTCGGTTTATGTTGCAATGCGCGTTTCAGCACTTAGAAAAAGTTACACGAAAAAATGCTGTTTGAACACACAAACACAAATATAAGTGCATTTCGCGAAGTCGCTTTTTCACTGCTTGTTATTTATCTCCCCCAAAAAATAAGGGAGGACGAATAGTCCTCCATTTTTCATATTTTATGGCTATCTTCTACTGCTCATTGCACCTGATTTAGTTCACCAGCTTTTGCTTACCGGTTATTGTTGCTTCCCGCAAATGGCGTAACACGCGTGTACCAAGTGGGATATATTCGGTGGTACACTGCTTCCTGTCTTTTGTAGCGTATATCGCTTTTGGTAATATTCATGCTGCCATCTTCGTTCCTGGTCAATGTCAGATCTATGGGTCCGCTACCTCTGAACGTTTTTATCGGCGTAGTGGTTCCATCTGGATTTATTATTCCCACTGTTACACTAGCTGCTGGTTCATCGTCATCGCTTGCGATTACCGGCCCCGGTCTGGGATAGAAAATACCCTGGCTGCCGCATAGCTCGTCTTCCGGTACTCGTATGCCGTTTTTAGTGATATTCATGCTGCCGTCTTCATCTTTAGTCACCGTCACATCTATTGGTTCGCTGCTTTCGAAGATACCAAGTACTGTAAGGTCACCGTCAGGATTTATTTTTCCGACAGACACAACGCCAACAGGTTCATCGCTCGCACTTATCGCACCGATTCCCGCCGTTGCAATCAAGCATACGCTTATCAGGGCAACCAAAACTGTTGCTTTCTTCTTCATCTTTTTTCACAACACCCCCTAAAGAGCGCTACCTTTCGGTTAAAGCACCCGTACAAACCTCGGCTGGAACAGCATATAATAGAGTGGTGGAACAGGCGTTCCAGAAAATGGAACAAGTTACAGAACACAATGGAAAGCTTTTTGATTGACAAATGCCGCTCTTTTACAGCAGTTCTGTTTATCCTGGAATGCGCGTTTCAACACAAATCATTCATAATAGTCCAAATGTAGGGAAATAACTCTCTTATTTTTTTCTAAATTTTCTTTTAAGACATTTCCATCCTCACTTGAAATCCCTGAACCTCTGTAATCAATATAAACCCAAATAAATCGTTTTAGTGTTAACCCATAATACTTCAGTATCGGATGCAGTTCGTTTTTGGTGTTGTATGTTACCTCTCCTGACATTGCACTGATAACTTCTCCGTTTTTTAATATTTTATATTGTGTAACCCACATTCCGCACTTTAAGTTTATAAAGACGGTATTTTCTGAATTTCAATCCGCTATGAACCGGTTATTTACGTAAGTTATACCGATTTACATTCGTATTGCAGATGACACTTCGGACTATCTTCTTTTTTCGCTATTCT
>JAPWVK010000064.1 GCA_029241965.1 Candidatus Methanophagales archaeon | reverse complement strand
GGTAGCTATCGACAAAAAACGAGAAAAATGAGAAAATGAACTGTTAAGTGGAGTTAAAACCCGAAAAAGATACCAAAAATCGAAAATATGAGCAATAAGTCTTAGTGGATTCTTTAAAAAGGAGTTAATCAAAATTCTCTATAGTTTGTTGTTCGCATTAATATAATTAACAGATGCAAATAGAGAAGATAACTTCGTAACTCATTCAAACGCGTATTCCAATTTATAATAATCCCCATTATCTCTTTCCTCCTGAGCATCTAAAATATCTTACATACTCTCTTCTTTCAGAATCTCGTTCCTGTTTAATGTTTTTAAAAAGAAACATCAATCTAAACACAAAGGAGGTATTTATTATATGTTCGAGCGTATCTCGATAGACCCGAAAGTTTGCCATGGAGAAGCCTGCATTAAAGGGACTCGTGTTCCCGTCTACCAGATTGTTCGCATGTTAGCTAACGGGGACACAATTGAGGAACTCCTCGATGAGTATCCCTCGTTAGAACGTGAGGATATTCTTGCTTGCTTGGATTACGCGGCAGCCCTTGCTGAGGAGCAGGTTACACCCATTGAAGTGGTAGCAAGAGAGAGAAGATGAAAATCTTGGTGGACGAAAATATTCCATTGACGACAGTTCGAGCGCTGCGTGCGCATGGACATGATGTGTTAGATATTCGTGGAACCGCAGATGAAGGAATACCAGATTATGCTCTCTGGGAGATGGCTCAGTGCGGGGAACGGTTGCTAATCACAACGGACAAGGGTTTTGTACACTATCGTGAACAGCTACATCATGGCATCCTGATTATCCGTCTTCGGCAGCCAAATCGGCGAAAAATTCACGAACGAGTGATGCAAACTATAGCTCAGTTTAAGGCGGCTGAATGGCTTGGACTATTAGTCGTGATACGTGACAACACCCAAAGCGTGTGGCGAGAAAGTAAAAGAGAAAAAAGGGCGGAAGGGAATAGCTTTGAATGAAACTTCCATATGATGTTCTGAAATTTCGGGAAGAACTCTTTCACTTGCATTGACTCAGCATTCGCTGGATAATGCTACGCTCGTTCTCCAGCAGTTTCAATGCCTCATACTCAGCAGCCCACAGCATAGTGGCTTGGTCATCACCCGCAAGCCCTTTATCGAATTTTTCAAAAAATTCTTCACTTCGCACCTTGTTTTTCTCTTCAAAATCCTTCAGCTTCTTCTTTGTTTTAAATATGCTCTTATCCAGCAAAAACAGCTCTCTTTTAAGAGAAGTCCCTAACACGCCAATCGCCGTCACAACATCAGGAACCTTAAGCTTTATCACTTCCATATCAATCACCCTCTTATCTATATTTGCGGCTCATCTAATAAATATGTGTTATCTCCGCAAACTACGTACAAATTCGCTGCATTGCTGAGGAGTAGCAAGTAAAAGAGAACCCAAAAATGCCTCTTTGAATGCTTACTTCTCATCACAAACTAACAGAAATCGGTTCACGTTCTTTCAACGCATTCAGGATGGAAAAACCAATGATATGCCCTTCCTCATCAACTTTTCCCATCACCGCGTCATCTCCGGTCTCTCTAAAGTATCCCGCTTTACGCTCAAAAATGACTTCAAGGTAATCACCTTCGCTGTCATACCTTATTTTTATCTCCTTTCCCATAGTATCTCACCGCCCTTTACAGTATCCGCAAAAAATGCTGTTATGATGAACAAGTCATCAAACAAAACTTTGACAACAACACATAAATATTTTTGCGTGACCGGTGTGGTGTCGTAATGCTAGTAAACATTTGGCCCACTCTTGCTTCACATTCCGCTTTGACTTTGTTTTCTTATCATCCGTAGTCAGAAGAGGCACCTTGTTCTCTTTCTGAAGCTGCAATAACACTCGAATCAAGATTTACTCTATCTTGCATCCCTGTCCGATCTTATTAGTTCAGCAGCACTCACGTCTGCCTTCATATCTTTCCTTATCTCCTTTGCCTCAGCAAGTAGTCTTTCCTTACTCTTATTTTTGACCAGCTCTTCCATCGTCTCACGTAATTCCACTGGAATTCTTATACTGTAAACAATTTTTTGTATATCTTCTATAAGCATAATCGTATTTGGATAGCGGATGTAAAAAACCACAAGATTTTTTGGGTTAATAATGGATACAGTAGTTGATAAAACACTAAAACTTGGTTACTATTATTATTCTCTCGTGAAAATCTGTGGAATCTTGTGGTTAGCTAAACAAATACTTTCCTTTTACTACTTCTGTCGCATTCTACCCGCCGTTCTTTCTTGCGTTCAATCCTGTTTTGTCACCACAATATTGATTATCAAGCTAACAACAAATAAGGCGTTATCCACGCTGGTACTTGCACTGTATATTTCAAGACACTGTAATTAAGAGATGATTCGTTCTATCCTCTCCATACCTTCTAAAATATCATCCATTGACGTTGCAAACGATAATCTCACATAATCTTTACCCGCGAGTCCAAATGCAGAACCCGGCGTAACAACAATATACGCTTCTTTTAGCAATAGTTCCGTGAATTCTACATCGTTACCGTGGTTAGATGTATTTATAAAAGCATAAAACGCTCCTTCCGGGTTCACGCAGTGCAGCCCCATATCATTTAGCCGCTTCACAATTACATCTCGTCTCTTCTGGAACTCACCCACCATCTCCAGTACGCATTCCTGTGAACTTCTAAGTCCGGTTAGCGCAGCGAATTGCGAAATCGAAGGTGCACAGGTGACCGAGTGTTGTTGTATCTTTAGCATTCCTTTCATTATCTCAAGTGGTGCAACTGCATATCCTATTCGCCAGCCGGTCATTGCATACGTCTTCGAGAATCCGTTTATGATGACCGTTCGCTCTTGCATGCCGTCAAAAGAGGCAATGCTCACGTGCTTTCGGCCATATAAAATCTTCTCATATATTTCATCCGATAGCACAAGAAGGTCATGCTCTATTGCGAATTCCGCAATTTCGTGCTGCTCTTTTTCGCTTAGGACATACCCGCCGGGATTATTTGGACTGTTTATTATTATCAGCTTCGTCTTTTCGGATATAGCGGATTCCAGTGATTCGAATTTCACTGCTTCTTCTACTCGTTTTACCCATTTAGGGTTGCCACCTGCTAATTTCACTGCGGCTTCGAACGTAACCCACGCAGGGTCAAGCAACATCACCTCGTCACCTTCATCCAGAACACTCATCATCAGCTCGTATATCGCCTGCTTCGCGCCCGGCGTCACTATCACATTTTCCATAGAAGCATCAACCTTATTCTCATCGCGTATCTTCTTTGCTATCGCCTCTCTTAACTCAACGATACCCGCACTGCTCGTATAGTGCGTATATTCAAGGTCTAAGGCGTGACGCGCCGCTTCGTTTATATGTTCCGGTGTCTTGAAGTCCGGTTCACCAAGCGAGAAGTTCAGCACGTCTTTCCCCTCGTCCTGCAACTGCTGCGCTATATGCGACATTCTTATAGTTGCCGATTCCTCTATCCTGCTTAATCTCTTTGCCAGCATTTTACACTCTCACGCCATACAAAGGCATGATATTACACTCATTTAAATAATTCATGGAATAACCTATACTTTTGTTTGCGTGATAATTTAGAAGTACAATGAAAATGCAACCAAAAACTTTATAAGGAACGATTTATTTTTAGTAGATTGCGTGACACAAAATGGTTTTAAGTATCGTTGAACGAATAAAGGGATTCTTGTTCCGTCCTTCGGACACCTTCGACGACTCTAAGGACGACACACTTGGCGATGCCTTCAAGTATTAAGTCGTTATTCTGGCAATATCTGCAGTGCTTTCTGCTATCATAGCGGCAGTAGCGTTTTCCGTAATCGTAGGAATGGGTGGTCCAATTGCCGCGGTTATGATGCCATTCGGAGCAGGTACAGGTGCTTTAGCCGCTATCGGCGTTTTTGGCGCTACAATCGCTGTTGGAATAATCGGTATCTTCATTGGCGGAGTCTGGCTTCACATTTGGGTGTATGTAGTAGGCGGTAGAAATGGATTAACGCAGACTATAAAGGCAGTTACGTATGGAATGACACCGAGTTTACTCCTGGGATGGATACCAATCGTAAGCATAATCGCAGGGATATGGGCGCTTATCGTGGAGATCATCGGCATAAGGCAACTGCACGAGCTATCTACAGGAAAGGCGGTCCTTGCAGTGATTATCGCCATAATTATACCGGCAATTATCATCGGCGCGTTACTTGCTGCGTTTATTGCTTCGATGCCAGGACTGCTGTCCCAAGTACCGGGTGGACCAGGATTCGGAGGATATTAATATCCTCTTTTTATTGTATATAACGTAGAACCACCTTCTATTAAAGACACGGATTTACACTGATTTACGCGGACTTATTTAAGTTTGACATTGTTGATCTGTGTCAATCTGCGTTAATCTGTGTCCTGTGATTTATTTTCTTGTTGTACTTCAACTTCACTGGAGTTCCGCCTGTAAGACTGTACTACAACACCCCAAAACAACTAAAAAACGAGTAATTGTTTAGCTAACCACAAGATTACACAGATTTCCACGAGAGAACAATGATTGGAATCGGTTTTTAGTACTCTATTGGCGATTATATCGAATAGTCCCGCCCACCCCTACTAACCCTCATTTCTTGTGTTAATCTTG
>JAPWVK010000063.1 GCA_029241965.1 Candidatus Methanophagales archaeon | reverse complement strand
TTGCGTATTTGGATACATTGATACTCACATACCCCGATAAGAAGAAGTACCTATTTAAAAATATCGGATAATCACTCGGCGTTTCCCACAAATTTAAATATGTAGGTTGTTTTTTTCAGAATGTGCGGAATGTTGGATATATATTGGGTTTAAGCCTAATTCTTATCCCTTTTATAATTTATATTAATTCACATTCGCTTTTTAATTTTTTTATAGATGATGTATGGATACATCAGATACAGAGATATAGGTTTACAATGAACATACCCGTTCCCAGCATAGTAGAATTAATTCCTGATTATATTGGAGTTCGAGAGATTTATAGAACACTTAATGTGTGGAGATTTTATACACCAATTTTGATCTATGCAATCATAGCTTTAATTTGTACTTATAATATTATTTTTCACAGTAGTTTAAACAAAAAAGTATGGATGCTTCTTCTGTATTTATTATTTGGGTCTCTACAGTTTTTACAGATTTATCCAAGATATGGTTCTCCACATCTTGCGTTTTCTTTACCACCCTTTTGTATTTTAGGGTGTTACCTCATTTATATAACCTATAACAACGCTCCAAAATTCCTAAAAAATCCAAACCCTCGAAAAACTTCTTTCTTGCGTTTGTTGATACTACTGCTTCCAATGCTATATATGAGTTTTGGAATGATTACAGTAATGGGAACCCTCAATAATTATTCACATGATTATTCGGTATTAGAGATAGATCGTGCCAAAATTTTAGTCTCGAATGAACAAAAAAAAGAAATAACTGAGGTCGTAAATTATATAAAAAGCCATACAGAGCGTGATGATAAAATTTTAGTAGTTCCTTTTGATGCTATGTACTATTTTCTTACTGAAAGAGATAATCCATGTAAATATAACCAATTCTTAAAAGATTTCGATAAAAAAAACCAACAAGAAGTTATACAAAGCCTTAAAGAAAATAATGTTAAATATATTTTATACAGGAACTCTGAATGGATGAACATGACAGAAATAGCACCCGAACTCGATAATTATATTAAAAAGCATTATTTAGTAATAAGAAGTTATACAAATATTGAGATCTTATCCAATAACACCATGAATCGTTAATGAATAAACTATTAAGAGAAAGAGTTATTATGACCCAAATTTCACTAATACTCCCGGCATACAACGAAGCAGAAAGGTTAAAAGACACAATTCGAGAAGTAGCAGATGCTTTAAACAAAATAACCCCTTCTTTTGAAGTCATCATCGCCGAAGATGGCTCAACAGATGGAACAGACAAAATAGCTGAAGAACTCACAAAAGAATATCCTTACATAAAGCATCTGCACAGCAAAGACCGCTTAGGTCGTGGGAAAGCGTTAAATCGTGCATTCAAATCATCAAAAGGAGAAGTGCTTGCATACATTGATGTTGATCTTGCAACAGATTTGAAGCACCTCGAAGAATTGATAAACTCGATAAGTGAAGAAGGATATGACTTTTCAACGGGGTCAAGGATGTTAAAAGAAAGTGATGTAAAAAGGTCTTTTACGAGATTGATTGCGAGTAAAGGATTCAATCTTTTAACAAGGCTCTTATTGAAATCAGAAATAAAAGACCATCAATGCGGATTTAAAGCATTCAAAAGAGAACCGTTATTTGATATTTTGGACGAAGTAAAAGATGAGCATTGGTTCTGGGATATTGAGATACTTGTAAGAGCTCAAAGAAGGGGCTACAAAATAAAGGAGTTTCCTGTGAAATGGAGATGTGGTCGTAAGACAACGGTTGATTTGAAGAGGGATGTTATTGGGATGGGGACTCAAATTATAAGATTGTGGAGAGAGTTTAAAAAAGCTTAATCCAGCTCCTTTTTCAATCTCTTAATATCAGAGAAATTTAAGCCGATACTTGTCGTTGCTGGAATTCCAAATGCAAGCGTGAATAGGTTCTTGATGGCATGATCTAATATTGCAATCGTAATCGCAACATCGAATGGGGTGCCAAACAAGACTAATATACCCGCTAATGCACTCTCGTATATCCCTATTCCTCCGGGGATTGAAGGAACGCTCTTTGCAACGTTTGCAATGCAAACGCCGAATACCGCAACGGTGATTAGTATAGGCGAGGCTACAGCAATCGAAACCGTATAGCAAGTTAAAATATCAAAGACCCAAATCGTTATAGATAGGAAAATAGAGACAAATAACAGACGTTTATTTAAAATAATTTCGTGATAGTGAATATACGCATCATTAACCTTATCCGAAGCAATTTTAAAGATTTTATTGTTGATCCTATTCCCTAATCTGTTCAAAAGATCAGAAAAATGCTTCGCTTTATCAAAGAGCACAATGCAAATCGGAATCGCTATAATGAAGATGCAAATTAACAGCGTTGTTCTGATCCATGTTGGAGCATCACTGAAAAAGAAGGCAAAGACAGGTAAAGATAATATAAGAAGAGCCATGACATCCAAAATCCTTAGTTGGAAGATAATGGCTGTAGATTTACCAATAGTAATCTTCTTCATCTTCAAATAGAATATCGTTGCAACATCCCCAAGCCTTGCAGGTAGAAGGATATTTAGCGTATATCCGGAAATTAACAGTTTAAAGAGCTCAAAAAAGCCAACTTTTTCACCTGCATCTCTTGTAAATCTTTCCAATCGCTGCACCCTAAAAATCCAGGATATTGCATATATAATTACCGATATAATGATCCAATAAGGAGACGTATGGATAATAATTCTAAAGAACTTCTCAAAGCCTGCATAATAGATCAATGATAAGAGGATTGCAATCCCTACTAAAGATGCAATTATTCGATATGTCCATGTTTTTGTTCTCATATGAAGATGCCACCTGGAAAAATATTTGATCCCTTCCAATTTATATTTTTCCCATTTTTCCCATTTTGTCCATTTTGTCCAAATACGCGATATTCGGAGAATAGTCCTTGTCAGAATCAATCTCAAGTTCTCATCCCGTTCCTTTCTCTTAAAATGTGTCATCTAAATATCCGGCAATAGGAAAAAAGGTCTCCGCATTTCTATATTTGGTCTGTTCAAAGTTCTTTCGCTCATAAGCTTTTCTTTTATATTTTATAACCTTTGATTAGTTTTAAGGAGACAAGAAAATGCCAAAAGACGAAAACATCAAAAGAGTGCTGGTGATTGGCTCTGGTCCTATTATCATTGGTCAAGCGTGTGAGTTTGATTATTCGGGGACGCAGGCATGCAAGGCGTTAAAAGAGGAAGGCTATGAGGTCGTTTTGGTGAATTCCAATCCCGCTACCATCATGACCGACCCGGGAACGGCTGACAGGACATACATTGAGCCACTTACCGTGGAGACCGTGGAGGAAATAATAGCAAAGGAAAGACCAGATGCTTTGCTGCCCAACCTTGGCGGTCAGACAGGGCTAAATCTTTCTGCCGAGCTCAGCAAAAGGGGAATACTGGCTAAATATGGGGTCGAGTTAATAGGCGTAGAGGCGGATGCGATTGAACGCGGTGAAGACCGGATTGCATTCAAAGAAACCATGGCTAAACTTGATATTTCGATGCCTGAGAGCTCGCCTGCTTATTCTGTCATGGAAGCAGAGAAGATAGCGCAGGAATTGGGTTATCCTGTGGTCATCAGACCTGCATACACCATGGGAGGAACTGGCGGGGGGATTGCATATAACGTAGAAGAACTGAGGACAATTGTTGCCAGGGGCATCTCCGTAAGCTTGATAGGGCAAGTGCTCGTAGAAGAATCGGTTTTAGGCTGGGAAGAACTTGAACTCGAAGTGATCCGCGATAAAAAGGGTAATAAGATTACTGTTTGTTTTATTGAAAATGTTGCCCCCATGGGTGTGCATACAGGCGATAGCTTTTGTGTAGCGCCGATGGTGACGATTGGGGAAGAGCTGCAAAGGAAGTTGCAGGAACTCTCTTACCGGATTGTTGATGCCATCGGGGTATTAGGTGGAACGAACATACAATTT
>JAPWVK010000062.1 GCA_029241965.1 Candidatus Methanophagales archaeon | reverse complement strand
TCGCAATTCTGATTGGGGCATCCCTGATCATGATCATCCCGCTTGCGGCCTCGTTTTTTTTAGATCCTTCACTCATCTTTTTATTATTGCATTGGTGGTAAAAGTTAAAAATGAATGAAATAAGTACCCCCACTATAAGGGGGGAGCACCTTATTATGACATCAACTATATATTAGCACCAAAGTTGATGTGCATATGCCTGTCACAACTTTTTATCTTCTTGGGCCGAGAGGAGTCGTATCGGAAAAAACGAAATGCTGCCTTCTGTGAGTTCTCAAAACGGTACCACAGGCAGATATAGCATGTGTATTTGGGTGATGCAGGATTAATTGCAGATATGAATTTAGCCATGCACACTCATATCCGCATCGTTCTGTACTTCGAACGAACGAAAAGCTTTTATGTAAAGACCGCCTTCTCGTGTAAATAGGCTAGTTTTACATGACGCCCCATAAGAATAAAGATACACTTTATCTGTGGCATGAATCAGAAGCACGTAAAACCGATATGGCAAGCACATGAGAGAATACACACAAGTCATCCAGTTAGATTTTTTGTCACTGTTATTAGCATCGCCCTCATTATTATTAGCCTATCCGTCTTTATTCCGGTAGCGTATGCACAGGAGGAGCAGACGAAGCGAGTGCTTGTGCTGAATTCGTATCATAAGGGCTTTCTTTGGACTGACAATATTGTAAAGGGAATTGAGTCGGTCTTAGGACCAGAAGAAAACGACATTGAGCTTAAGATAGAATATATGGATTCAAAAACCACAAAATATGATACTCAGTACA
Source organism: Candidatus Methanophagales archaeon (assembly GCA_029241965.1). Lineage (GTDB taxonomy): Archaea > Halobacteriota > Syntropharchaeia > Alkanophagales > Methanospirareceae > QENJ01. The sequence goes on along the minus strand of JAPWVK010000062.1, from coordinate 13,482 downwards.
AAGAGAAATTATATGAGTTGTATAATTATAACCTGAGTTTCAGCGTTGTATAGGCTACAACCTAAAAGAACTCATCAGTTCAGTGGCCGTTACAAAAAATAAAGGTTTGTCCGTTTTATTCTTGTTTTCGCTATGTAACCCATATATAGGCTACATGGATATATGGCTTTCGGCTGATTATAGTGGCTTAATGTTCCATAGATCGCAACTCATCAGAGAAAAAAAATATTGTAGCCTATAAAACTCGTAATGTCAGGTTATAAGTACGGCAACCAAACATTTGATCTGATTATATCTTCTGATGATAACGCATTCAATTTTCTCCTTGAGTATCGTGAAGATCTGTTCCCGGACACGCCGATTGTTTTTTGCGGAGTATATAATCGTGAAGCACCTAATCTTGTGGACCCCAGTGTGTTTACGGGGATAGTGGAGTGGGCCACAGAAGTTAAAGCCACACTTGACCAGGCATTTAAATTTCATCCGGAGACAAAAAAAGTTATAATTATTGCAGATACCAATCCTACCGGGATACAGAGTTTCAAGAATATACAGCGACAAATCAAAGGGTATAAAGATGTCGAGTTTATCCGTTTTGACGACAGTATGAGCATGTCCGAGATTAAGGATAATTTGAGTAAATTGAGTGAGGATACAATTGTTCTCTATGCAACCTTCTTTCGAGACAGTACAGGCAGATACTTTTCAATACCGGAAGGAGTTTCGGCCGTTACTTCCAGTAGTAACAGACCGGTATATACTATGAGATTACAGTATTTACCCTATAACGTTGTAGGCGGGAAGATGATGCCCGGCGTTCTCCAAGGCGAGGTGGCAGCTAAGATTGCACTGCGTATCTTGAATGGTGAAAAGGTGGAAAATATACCTGTTGTTGAAATAAGTCCTACCCAATATATGTTCAATTATGAGCAACTGGAACGTTTTGGCATCAAGCTCTCTGATTTGCCCGAAGACAGTATTGTTATCAACAAACCCGACTCGTTTTATGAAGAGAACAAAGTGCTGATTTTGGCTATAATTGCATTTATAACCTGAGTTTCAGCGTTGTATAGGCTACAACCTAAAAGAACTCATCAGTTCAGTGGCCGTTACAAAAATAAAGGCTTGTCCGTTTTATTCTTGTTTTCGCTATGTAGTCCATATATAGGTCACATGGATATATGGCTTTCGGCTGATTATAGTGGCTTAATGTTCCATAGATCGCAACTCATCAGAGAAAAAAAATATTGTAGCCTATAAAACTCGTAATGTCAGGTTATAATCCTGCAAACCTTGATCATCTTCGGCCTTCTTGTGAATATGTCGAGGCGTAAGCGAGCGGAGGATGCGCTGCACCAGAGCGTGACAGATCTGAAGCGTTCTAATGCCGAACTGGAGCAGTTTGCCTATGTCGCGTCCCATGACCTGCAGGAGCCCCTGCGTATGGTGTCAAGCTATGTACAGTTATTATCACGACACTACAAAGGCAAACTCGATTCTGACGCGGACGAGTTCATCGGCTTTGCCGTGGATGGCGCGAACCGGATGCAAACGCTGATCCAGGACTTGCTGGCTTTTTCACGGGTGGGTACACGTGGCAAACCATTCGAGCCGACCGACTGCGAAGATGTGCTCGAGCAGGTGCTCACGAATCTGAAAGTGACGATCGAAGAAAGCGGCGCGGTGGTGACCCACGATGCCTTGCCGACCGTGATGGCAGATGACTTGCAACTGGTTCAGTTGCTTCAGAACCTGGTAGGTAACGCGATTAAGTTCCATAGCGAAGAGCCTTTGCATATTCACATCTCAGTAGAGCAAAAAGCTGGTGAATGGGAATTCTCGGTTGCCGATAACGGCATCGGGATCGAGCAGGAATTCTTCGACCGTATCTTTGTGATATTCCAGCGGCTGCATGGCAGGGGCGAGTATTCGGGTACAGGCATCGGACTTGCGGTATGCAAGAAGATCGTGGAGCGGCATGGAGGACGGATCTGGGTAGAATCTGAGCTAGGCAAGGGCACAACGTTTTTCTTTACAATACCAGGTCAGGGATCGAAAGGAACCGCGCAACATGAACATCAAAAGCGTTAAGGATTTAGATGTTTGGAATAAAGTCCGGGAGATAGTGGATTGGGCTTATGAGACGTCAGCAGGATTTTATAATGAAGAGCTATATTGATTAGCAACCCATACCTTTTCATTATGGGCTGACTTTTTGGGTTATGAAAAGCGAATGCACCAGGATCGTATAAAAAGCATATTTATATGCGAATCACAAAATCAGAATTACGAAAATGGAGTGAAAAATGATAGGAAACTCGATAGAGATTTTGCTGGTAGAAGACAACCCCGGTGATGTGCGTCTGACACAAGAAGTACTCAGAGACGGTAAACTGCACAACAACCTGCATGTGGCAGAAGATGGCATAGAGGCTTTGGAGTTCTTGCGTAGAGTCGGGAGTTATGCGGATGCGCCGCGACCTGACCTCGTGCTGCTTGATTTGAACCTGCCGAAGAAAGACGGTCGAGAGGTGCTTGCAGAGATCAAAGCGGATTCCAACCTGAAACGCATCCCCGTGGTAGTGCTGACTACCTCAAAAGCAGAAGAGGACGTCTTCAAAGCATATGACCTGCATGCGAACTGCTATATCACCAAACCTGTTGATCTGGACCAGTTCATCACTGTAGTGAGGTCTATCGAAGAGTTCTGGTTTACGATAGTGAAATTGCCACTCGATGGAAACAAATGAACTTTATGCAAAATAACAGTATAAAAATTCTGCTGGTTGAAGATAACCGGGGAGACGCACGCTTGATACAGGAGATGCTGTCAGAAGCAGGTGCCTCTGCGTTCGCACTGGAGCAAGCGGATAGGCTCTCAACAGGGCTGGAGCGCCTTGCCGCAGGAGATATAGATGCGGTTCTGTTGGACCTCGGACTGCCGGATAGTTCTGGGCTGGACACTTTCATTACTGTACACGCGCAAGCACCAGATGTGCCAATCGTGATGTTAACAGGTCTCGACGATGCCGAACTTGCTATTAAGGCAGTGCAAGCGGGTGCACAGGACTATCTGCCTAAGAACAAACTGGATAGCGAGTTACTGGTACGTACTATACGCTATGCTATCGAGCGGAAGAAGACAGAAACGCACATCAAGCATCTGAACAGCGTCCTCAAAGCCATCAGGGGCGTAAATCAATTGATTATGATGGAGAAGGACCGTGACACTCTGTTACAGAACGCCTGCGATACTCTGACAGAAGCACGGGGCTACGATGCCGCATGGCTCGGATTCCTGAGCAATGGCGACGCTTTTGCCACTGTTAAGGGTACCGGCTTCAGTGAAGACGTCACTCGTTTCTGTGAACATGTGCTGGGTGGTGATCATCCGCCGTGCATAAAAAACGCGCTCGCACAAAACGACAGTTTTGTAGTTCTGGACAAAACCCGAGAATGCGGTGATTGTTTCTTCAAAGACGCTTGTGTCGGCAAAGAAGCTGCGATCATTCGTGTCGAACATGCCGGAAAGCTTTTCGGGCTGCTTGCGGTATTGCTTGCACCAGCGGTCGCAGTGGACGAAGAGGAGAAGGGACTGCTGGAGGAAGTGGCGGGCGACATCGCGTTTGGGCTCCACGAAATGGAGCTGGATGAGGTACGCAAGCAAGCGGAAGAGCAGCTAAAAGCATCCCTAAAAGAGAAAGAGATCTTGCTGCGGGAGATACATCATCGCGTAAAGAACAACCTTCAGGTCGTATCCAGCCTACTGAATATGCAAGCACGAGCAGCCAAAGACGAGAATACGAGTGCGGGACTCCTGGAATCAAGAGACAGGATAAATACGATGGCACTTATTCATACGAAATTGTACGAAAGCGGAAACTTATCAGAGATAAATATGAAGGGGTTTGTGGATGGATTGATACGGCAATTGTTCATGGGTTATCAGGTTCAAGGCACAAAAATTGTGTCGGTCGTTCATGTAGCTGACTGTACACTTCCGATCTCAATTGCAGTACCTTTCGGGTTAGTTGTGAATGAACTGCTATCAAACGCATTTAAACATGCTTTTGTAAACAGGGCGGAAGGTAAGATCGAGGTTAGTCTCTCGGCATCAGAAAAAGGTGCGGTTTGTCTGACCGTAAGTGATGACGGCGTTGGATTACCCGAAGGATTCGACTTCAATACAACGAAAACTCTTGGGCTGCATCTGGTAAAAATTCTGGTGGAAGATCAGTTACAAGGGCGATTAGATATTATAAGCAAGAAAGGAACAACCTTTAAAATAGCGTTTGAAATAAAAGATTGAGTGGATTGAGGAAAGCCACTGTTGATTTTGTGATTATGCACATGTACGTTATGTATATATACATAACACGACAATGGATATATGGGACACAAAAAATGAAGAACCCTTTCATCTACGGTGAAGTGGTAACCGGGACGGATTTTGCAGACAGGGAAATAGAATTAGAGACTATCATAAGGGAGCTGAAAGCAGGTCAAACTATTTTTCTCATCTCTCCCAGAAGATACGGAAAAACGTCTTTAATCGTGAATGCCCTTGAGAAATTACAGGAAGAAGGCTTCTACACCGCTTACATAGACCTTTTTAAAGTATCGTCCTTTAAAGGTTTGCTGGAGCTGTATGCGGAGAAGGTATCAAGGGCGGCGGAGACAAAAATAGGAGGATTTAGTAGACTCGTCCGGGATTTCTTCCCTAATATCCACCCAAAGATAGTCATCACCTCTGATGGTAGCCCTTCCTTAGAAATTGATTATGACGTGAAAGAGAAAAGAGCAAGTAAACTCTTCGATGAAGTCCATGAGGCACCTCAGCGAATAGCTACAAAGCGAAACAGGAATTTTATTGTGGTATTCGATGAATTTCAGGAAATAGCGACTTTAAATGGCGAAATGATAGAGAAGGGAATGAGAGCTTGTTTTCAACATCATGACCGAGTAGGATATCTATTTGCCGGAAGCAGGCGACACATAATCCTTGAAATGGTCTCCGATAAACGAAGAGCGTTTTACAATATGGGCAAGATAATGCCACTCAGTAAAATCCCGCGGGAAGATTTTAAAGCATTCATCGAGGATAAGTTCACAAAAACGGGTTTTTCGTTAGAGAAAGGCGTGCTGGACCAAATTTTGGATGTAACAGAGAACTATCCATATAATGTCCAATTTTTATGTCATGAACTATGGAATAAGTGTCTGGATATGAGAAGAGTCACCATTGACGGTATTGCTATGACCATGAATAGTATACTTGATGGCCAATCCGCAGTTTATGTTACTATCTGGAATACTCTGCCGCTACACCAAAGGCGAGTGCTTATCGCAATCGCATCTTCGGGCGCTGAAAATATATACTCCCGCGATTTTATAATAGATAATGACTTGGGAGCTGCTTCTTCGATTCAGACTTCCATCAAGCTCTTACTGAAAAAAGAGATTGTTGACAGAGAGGATAAGATCTATTACATCACCGATGTTTTTTTCAAAGACTGGATAAGGAAGGAAATGGTAAAATAAAACATTTCTTTCAAAAAGAAAGCTTTACCAAAAAAACTTTCATAATTCACCCCTGAGCATGAAATTATAAGATATTTCAAGCAGACTAATTTTTGTCTTTACCTGCCACCTCCACCCGAAATGTACCCAAAAAACATATAAAGGGTTGAAACAACCTGTAATTATAATATAGAAATGACAGTTAAATGGATACTAAGGGAAAGGGGGAATGATTTTCATCGTGGCAATTTCGCTAAACTCTGCTGTTATCTTGACAGGTATGAGTGCAGTGTAGCGGGAGGATTTGTTCCTGCTGGTATGTGTCAGGTATTATAGAAAAAAAAGAACTCCGCAAGAGTAAACATGGCAAAAAAAGCGAGAATTTTAATCGTTGAGGACGAAGCTATCGTAGCCGAAGACCTGGAAATGGCAGTTACCAATATTGGCTACGAAGTGGTAGGGCGTGCAGCCAGCGCAAAGGATGCGGTAAAAAAGGCACTTGAAACTAAGCCTGATTTAGTATTGATGGATATTGTCCTGAGAGGTGTGGGAAACGGCATAGATGCTTCTCGTGAAATAAAAGAGAAGATGGGTGTTCCTATTATATTTCTGACCGCATATTCGGATGTTGAATTGATAGATAGAGCCAAAAGCACCGAGCCGTATGCTTATCAGGTTAAACCGTTCCAGGAGCGGCAGCTTTTCGCATCCATCGAAATGGCACTTTACAAAAGTCGGGCTGAGAATGAATTAATAGAGAGCGAGGAGAGATTACGATTAGTTGTGGAAAATATGCCGGTTATGTTAGACGCGTTTGATGATAAAGGGAATATCATAGTATGGAACTCGGAATGCGAAAAGGTAACAGGTTTTAGTTCCGATGAAATGATTTGTAATCATAAAGGCGCCAAATTGCTTTACCCTAATGAATATTACAAGGACTATATTGTTTCAATGCTAATGAGGCACGGGGCTAACTTCCGAAATCGGGAATGGGACATTACTTGCAAAGATGGCAGTGTTAGGACGATATCATGGTCAAACATAGCTGAAAAATATCCTATACCCGGCTGGTATTCATGGGCAATCGGACTTGACATCACCGAGCACAAGCAGGCTGAGGCGGCGCTGCAGGAGAGCGAAGAGAAACATCGAACTTTTGTTGAAACAATGGATGAAGGGATGGTAATTGCTGATGAAAACGAGAATCTTACGTTCGTCAATCACGCGGCATCCACTATTTTCGGATATACAAAAGAAGAATTGCTCGGAAAGAACTTGAGTGATTTAACAACGGCAGAAGAATTCCAGCGAGTTGTTGACCAAACCGCAATTAGAAAGACGGGAAAGTCAAGTCAGTATGAATCAACTATTATTAGGAAAGATGGAGCACCACGAATTACTGTAGTAACCGCCAGTCCGATGATGGATGATAACGGAAATTATCAGGGAAGCTTCGGAGTCTTCCGCGACATCACCGAGCGCAAGCAGGCTGAGAATGCGCTGCGTGAGAGCGAGGAGAAGTATCATTTACTGGCAAATAATACGGTTGATGGTATCTGGCAAATGAATTTGGACTTTGAATTTACGTATGTTAATCCAGCTATTATTCCAATGCTTGGGTTTACGCAGGAAGAATGGGTTGGAAGTTCATTATTTGACCACTGTTCTTCTGAGGATAGGGAATTCACATTAAATTTAACGAAGGATATGTTGAAGAGAGGTCCTGAGTCGAGCGGTGAAACGTTTGAAATGCAATTGTTGCATAAAAATGGCGAGAGGATAGATGTTGAAATAACAGCTAAGATGTTATTTGATGATGAAGGAAATCCAGTAGGAATTCAAGGAGCTACCAGGGCCATCACCGAACGCAAGCGTGCGGAGGAGAAATTGAAACGTCTGACTCTATCATTGCAAGAACATGTAAAAGAACTGGAAGAATCGAAGAGGAAGATAGCGGAGGCTTATAGTTTGAGAGAATATTTCCTGAAAGAGACGTCACACAGAATTATCACTCCAGTGGCGATCATTGGTGGATATACAGATTTATTGCTTGAATCCTCCAATCTTGACGACGATCAGAAACAGAAACTCCAGATCCTACGTGCAAAAGACGCGGAAATCCAGCAACTGGTGAATGATTCGCTGGCGGGGAAATATTTGGTGGAAGAGGAATAAAAATGGAATATAGTATCTTGATAGTGGATGACGAAGAAGCGATTCTCAAACTACTGCCACTTTTTCTGGCGATGAACAAGAAGCATACGTTTACTGTGTACACAGCCATAAATGGCGCGGTAGGAGTTGAGGTGTACACTAAACGGGTAAGCGAAGGCAAGAAACCTGACCTCGTGCTTATGGACCTCCGAATGCCGGTGATGGACGGTGTGGAAGCAACTATACGGATAATGGTTAACGATCCAGAAGCAAATATTTACCTGTTCACAGCCTACGCAAAAACCGAGGTAGAAAGAGAGGCACACGATGCGGGTGCGAAAGGTACAATAAACAAAAGTGCAAACTGGACCAAGACAGTAGAAGAGATTGTAAATGTTCTGGAATCGTAATTGTACATAAAGTACAACTTCCTTCCTTTTGTTTCTAAGAGCAATCCTTTAATTGTAATTGCTCAATATCCAGTGGTTTCTACAGTTTTTCGTCCCGAAAGTTTTATGCCGGCATTTCATGTGTTTTCGGTTAAGTAATTATGGCCTACAAAACCAAAGAAAAGACATACAAAAAGTATTTATGGACACAGATTAACGCGGATTAACGCAGATGGAAATCACAAACTGCTAATTAATTTTGGGCGCTCTGCTCTGTGACGTTAAAACATCGTATGAAAGACAAAGAAGATAAATTCGTGTAAATCCGTGTAAATCTATGTCGGAAATGCGTTGTTATATTATTTTATGGGTCATTATTTATGTTGTGTCGTACTTAACCGAACACCTATGGCAGGCATTTATATCCAAAGCGTGAGAAATGTAAAAATTAATGTGTTTGTTTAGTTAGCCACGAGAAAAGCAATAAAATGGTTCCGGCATAAGTACGTTATTGGCTCTTTTATCCAGAGTTAACCCAAAAATCTTGTGTGTTTATCGTGAAATCGCGTGGTTTTTTACCCCTGCTATACAAATACAAATTAATAAAGAAAGAACACCGTAGATATTATTGGAATATTTTTAAAGGGAGAGATACGAAAGATGAGGCGAAGATATGGATTATTGGTTATCTACGCTGCGATTATGTTAGCTACCGTCATTGCCGCGATGACGCCGATAGTAAGTGCCGATAGTAGAGGCGATCACTTCAACCATATTGCAGCACAAGAAGGACTACAAAAGGTGCTAATCGGACAGAATTTGGCATTTGATGGTTTCAACGCTTCGGTAGCAGTTTATAGATTAGTAAGTGGTGATATAGCGAATACGTACTCTGTGGACAATAACAGTATTTACAACGTGAATTGGCCAACGGCCGGGGCTTTTTATGTGAACTATAACACAACGACAATGAAGGCGGATGCACAGCTTTCTGTTGAAGCCCCAATGATCCCGTTAGAGATCAAAGTAGGTTCTGCAACGGTATCAGGTGTCATGGTGGGTACAACAGCGATTCGGGCAGATACCGCGGGGATAAATTTATTCCCTAAAGACGTGGTGGACCTCGTCATAATTGGTCCGGCGGGTCAAATATCTTACGATGCGAAGAACGATCAGCATTTTAAAGGCATAAACGTATCAAAGTTGAAGGGCTATGGTGCTACGGACGGTTTAAAAATCAGCGGCTGGAAGGTAGGTGAATATACGTTCCAGGTGAAGACCGTGTCAGGGCAGGCGTGTGGATTGGAAGACGAGAGCGCGGTGAGGAGTCTTAACATAGGGGTGATTCCTACACCTACACCCGTAACAACGCCAGACGAAGAAGTAGAAGTTACGCCTTTGAGGACTACACCGGTTGTAACGCCGACTCCTGTTCCTACAGCTACGCCAACCCCCGTTACAACGGTTATGCCGTCTCCTAGTGTTGCGCCGGTACATGTATCAACACCGATACCTACGCCAACTCCCACAACGCCGTGTTTTGGATTAATGTGCGCTGTTGTTGGTTTAGTTGTTGCTGTATGTTTGATTGGGCGAAGAGGATAACGTAGGGGATTGTTCTGTGTTGGGAACGGATAAAGAAAGTATTTTAAAAGAGGGGTTTTCTGATCCTTATCATGATAGCGACAGAAAGGTTTTAGAAATGAAACGGAAAAAGGCAAACATCTCAAATGACAAAAGTTAGGATGTTTCTTTGTAAAATTGGGATACATAAATGGTCAAGGAAGACCTTTATAGATTATGGTCCCACGTCAAATGTAAAAACCTGGCGGCGATATTGTAAGATTTGTGGAAAGAGACAAACGTGGGTTCAGGCTAAAGGCGATAAAAAATGGTTTAGAGGGAAATAAAAAGGGGATAGAAAAATTATGGGTGATTTAAAAAAGAAGATTAAAATTTCCCTGCAATTTTCAAAATAAGATAAAATAATGCGCCAAGAAACCCATAAGCCTCCTTTAGACGTATTTTCTCCTTTTCACGGAAGTTCGCTTTTGCTTTTAAAATTGCAACTTCAAGCTTATCTTCAACTCTATCCACTCTTTGATTGAATTCGTCAATGTCAAAACGAGTTACCTGTATCATTAAGTGGTCTTTCTTTGTTTGAAATCTAAGACGCCATTTTTCAGCATCGTCTTTTGACATTTCAGTAGTTTCAAACTTTTTACACAAGGCATTCCAGTGCTTTTCGGATTCTTCTAATCTTTTAAAAGCATCACTTTTTGTGCTCATAGCTACTTCCCTCAAAGCTATGTTCGTTTCATCTACAGCTTTTTTTGCTTCTTTTATAGCTTTCTCCGAATCGCTTATTATTATTATTTCTTCTTCTCTCAGTGTCTTGGGACCTTTCTTTGCCACATCACATCACCCCCTATCTGCTTCTTAGAAGCGGAACCACCACAAACAAAAAAATAAAAGAAATATTAAACCTGCTATATACATAATCCGATTAATCGTTTTAATACTATCTGGCATTTTTCGCCTCCTATTTTACGTCCTCTTTCTTGGTTTCTCATATCCCTAATTAAACCGCCCAAAATTATGATTAAATAACTCATCTGCCACTTCTTGTGTTGCCCATTGTTCTTTCCTTCTTGTTTTCTTTCTTTTTTGTGTGTTTGTTTATATCTGTTAACCATGGTAAAAACCCCTGTAATTAATTTGTGGTGTCATCATATAAATTTTAAACCTAACTTCTTAAATCGTATTTGTATAGCTAATGTAAAAAACCACGAGATTTCACAAGATTAACATAAGAATTAGGGGTTAATAATTGATAAAGTAGTTAACAAAACACTAAAACTTGGTTACTATTATTATTCTCTCGTGAAAATCTGTGGAATCTTGTGGTTAGCTAAACAAATACCTTAAATCTACTTTTCTCGACATATTCTAACTTCTACATTGAGTAATCCAATTTTACTTCTTTGTGCATGACTGTTCGATGGATTTTGCTGATCCCTCATCAGATTTCTTTTTCAATTGGCCCTGCTTTTTCATCGCTTTGAATAGCTTATCCAACTCATCAATAGTGTACCTATCAAGTCTTGCAGAACAATACAATAGAATTAAAAAACCAATCAGACCCAAACCCGCTAATATAGCCCAATAAAGTGGACTATCCAAAGATTTATGGAGAGTTTCTGAATTAACTACTATTGCTATGGCGAGCATTAAAAAAAGGCCGAGGAGGGTGAATATTGTATGCCTTAGGTTTGTCATTCTCATTTCGAACATTTTGGTAAGAAGTTCATCATCTAAATGCCGATCTTCTTTAGCGATTTCGACTATTTTCGTATAATACTCTTCTGAACCAATTTGCTGCTTTATGATAATATATTGAGAGCCCAACAATAGGATAAGCACTATGAGGAATATAATAATATTTGTTAGGAAAAGGATAAACAGTGCAATCAAATCAAAAATGGCAAGGGCAAGAATTATAAGATATTTTATCCTAATGCCTTTCACTTTCTTATTTCCCCTATTATGATGCTCCTCAGAGAACATATCTTTTCCCTTTAATAATTTATTCTTCTTTCTCTTTAATATCACCCCTACGTTTTTACATTGTTCTCGTATTTCGTCATAAGTTTTAAATCCTTCTCTTTCAAGGATTATCCCTTCTCTAATCCTTTCAATGGGTTTTACATTCTTTATAGTCTTTAGACCTTGTATCAAAGCTAGAGCAATAAAATACGAAACAAAAACTGAAAACAAAAATATGTATCTAACGTCCTTCTCAGTGATAAATGCAATTATACCGCTCAAACATACGAGCGCACACGCAAAAAATATAGTCGCTAACCCAAGGGTTTCCATCTTGAGATAATTGAGTTCACCACTCAAAAGCATTAGCCAACCTTCACGTGAAAGTGGGTGATCGATTTTATCCGAATCCTCTTCTCCCATCTCCCTATTTTTCTTTCCCCCTATTCGTCATTTTTATTTGCCGTCACAGCTCTATCACACCAGACATTATGATATAAATAAGTTGTCAGCCCAAAAAGAACTTTTCTCCTTCATATCCTTTTTTATTCATCCCTGAAAGTCCTGAGTCGCATAATATTCCCTATACCCCTGTTTTTTCTTACATGCAACACCTATTCCAATTCCCGTAAATGCTTGATTTAAAATGTTCCTTCTATGACCAGGACTTTTCATCCAGGTTTTCATTAATGCTTTTGCTACATCATTTTCAGATTTTACAAATCCTATACCTTTAACTTCAACACCCTGAGGCATATGGGCAATATTTTCTCCAACATACCCTGAACTGTATATAGGTTTAGCTTTAGGAATATAACCAAAAAATTTCCGTATCTTATATAAGAACGTTTTAGTTTTTTTATAATGCTCTCTAAGCTTTTTATTCCGTTTTTGATTAAAATTGTATAAACTTCTTTCAATCCGCATTTTTAAACCCCCTTTTCCTTCATGAGAGAAGTAATGTCTTTTTATCATATCTTCGCTATGTCTTCTCGCTGCATGAATTAAATATGGTTCCGATTGTAGTTCTTTCAATCCACGCTTTTTCCTCTCTTTGTTTACAAGCCTAACTATTTCTCTCTCGATTTCTCTGTTTCTTGCTTTTTTTGTCTTCATTTTTTACAATATTAAGAGAAAGCAGAGTTTTTTTTTTACTGCTCTTGACGCTAATCTCCCCATTCTTACTTCAGTAGTTTTCAAATGTAGAATCAAAAGAACCTCGTTTGTTTTTCGATAGCACCTTTATAAACCTCGCTTGATTGTGGATGATACACTCAGTTTTAAACGCTTTATGAATATAATACTTCAGATGCTTTTCGACCCGCATCGTCTTCTGACAGCTTTTGTTCTTTAATAAACTCGTCTTTAAGTTCTTTAAACTTTGCAAAATCTTTTACACAGCAATAATGACAAAGTGAACAATCTCTTGAGTGAGAAGCAACTTCCCTATCAAGACGTGGATTTTTATGGATACCTGAGTGACAATTTAGACATTTAGGAGTCTGTGTAGGCGTAGGAACTGAAACAGATGTAGGACTTGGCGTATAAGTTGGAGTTGGAATTGATGTTGGTGTAAATGTTGGTGTTTGTGTTGAAATAGGTGCCGAAGCTTCTTTTTCAATGCAGCCTATGAGCATAGTCATGGCTATAATTATTGTCAGAAATATTAAGCATACTACCGCGCTCTTTTTCCTGCTCATTTTTCGCTCTTTCTCCGCTTTCGTCTAACTCTTATACCTGTTTAGAAAAAATGTGCCACCTACATTTTCAGTGAATTTACGAGGCGTGTTTCCTCTTTAAGTAACTCACTCCTGCCAATTTTCTTCAAAGTATCCGTTATCGCCTTCGTTACATTGAGGTACCATGTCTT
>JAPWVK010000061.1 GCA_029241965.1 Candidatus Methanophagales archaeon | reverse complement strand
TATGGATTTATATTCCGCCAAGTATACGCGATTGCCTCGCTTGTGTCTTTTGATTGCCATGTAGGTGTTATGACACCTACACATATATAAACTTCACCGTTGAAAAATATCGCAAATAATGAGTCTAATAGCACCAATATGGTATAAGAATGGATTTTTAGCGTGCATTCGATGATGTGTAGGTGGCACATCTAATTCTGTTCAGGTCAACAGTATGTTTAGCAACTGACAAAACTTGCGCTTGTCAAAATCGCTTTTATCCCCGCCGTCATACGATTTCTACCGGGGGGAGTCAAGGGGGCTTAGCCCCCTTAAAGAAAAAATGGTGAAAGTAAAAAAGGTGTGTGAAAGCCGCTGTGTGAAAATGCTGGAATAAATGAGAAGTGCGGGCGTGGTTTTTTTATAGTGTATATACCACAAGAAAGAGGCGATAACTTGGATAAGGTTTATCATTTGGATGACTTTCCACTATTCTACCATTGAGCAGGCATTCTCGTATATCTTCAGCGCTAATTCCCCTTTGGTACATTCTCAAACGTGCATGATGTGTGAATTCTATTCTGTTCCTTTTCCCAAACTCGCGTATCTTTTTCAAAACTGTCCTTGGTTTATATCAAGTTTAGCCCATAGTCTTTTACACTGTTATAGCCGTGAATAATTATAATTTAGTCAAATATATGTAATCCAAACCCTCTCGCTTAAAGATTTCGGTTACAACAGAATCCTGGTTAGTCTTAGCAATTTCCTTTTGTATACCCTCTTGAACCCAAAGTGGATGCTCAAAGAGTTTTTTGATAATGGTAATAAATCTTGATTTAATGTCCGGCGAGAATGTTTTTCGATAGCAAAGTGCATCATAGATCTTCACTCCCTGCATTTGCTCTAATGCGAACTTCAAAGCTTCTTCAAGAGTATTTATCCAATTGTTAAACGCCGTTCTGTAATAATATGTTCTTGAAAGCTGATGACTTTTTGATTCTGAATTATACGGGTCCCATTTATTTTTTATCGAAAACTCTTCAATTTGATCAAGGATAAAACAGATATTTTCTATTTCATCAGAGCGAAAATTGTTTTCACTATCTGAAAACTCTTTGACTGGTTCTAAATTGCATAACTTTATAATAGTGCGTTCAATACTTTGCCAAAGTATAGGGCGACGTTTTTGTTCAGTACGGCTTTGGGCCGCGTAATCTCTTATAAAATTTCTTTCTAATTGTATTTCACTAATAATTGACGCTAATAAGAATTTTCTTATATTAGCCTTTGACTCTCCTGTTAAAATATCTGTTTCCGAATATCTTGCATTATGGTCACCGACTCTCTTCTTGAAAGCCTCAATTCTTTGTTTATAAATGTCGGCGAGTTTTGCATCAATATGAGGCTTTTTATATCGCTGCTGAAGAAAATCGCTATGTGCCTGGTAAACAACAATTCTCATTTTATCTACATCAGGATTAACAAAAGTGATACACTGGATTTTTTTTCGGTTATTCCCAATTATTTGCGCAACCGCTTTATGTTGACCATCAAATATTTTTATAGTTTTTGAGTCGGGATCCAATCTTCCCAATGAAGGAAGTAGCTGAACCGATTGCTTTAAATGGAATATCATTGGTAATATTTTTGGCTCTAAAGGTCGTAATTGAATTTTATCATCGTCCTCTATAAATTTTGTTTCGATTTCGTGATAGAAATATAAATTATCACCATTGCCTATCTTTTGATTATACAATGGTAATATATCACCATTAATTGTTATACTTTTCTTGTCTGTTGAGATAGAATAAACTGATTGTACAGCCGTCTGGCATAGATCTTTTAATCCTGAAATCTTTTCTAATTTTGATTTTATCCTGAGTTCCTCTCTATATTCATGCGGGCTTTTTCTTCCTTTTGCCTTATGACAATTTAATTTCCTGGGATCTTTTGAAGCATGAACTGGAGCAAAATTGGACAGATCTTGTGGATAGCCATCAGCATAATTGTAAATATGGTCAAATTCGATTTCGTCTGGAGAATAGCCTTCCAACGTTTCAAGGCACATATAACACACTTCATGTTTGCTTAAAAGTTCCGATTTTTCATCTGGAGTAAGAACCCGTCTTTTTTCTTTTGACATAATTTCCCTTTTCTTATTCACGATATATAACTTTAGTATATCTATTTAATGTAGATATCCTTTCTTATTTTTTCCCGCTTCCCATCTCCACCACCCTCACCTCCTCCTCCGTCAGCCCATACAAATCATAAACCAACCTGTCAATCTGCGCATCAACAACTTTTATCTGCCGTTCGTAAAGCACTTTATCCTTTTCCCTTCTCGTTTCGTGGTATTTCTTCTGTAGTTCGAGCATGTTATCCACCAGAGCAACGAGTTTATCGTGCTGGGCTTTTTCGGTGGGATTGGAGTAGTCTATGTTTAGTTGGTTAAGCGCTTTGTTTAGTGAGATAATCTTATCTCCCGATTCATTGGTCAAGTATTGTTTTTTAAAGGGTGTATTTTTTATAGCCCTTAATTTACTTTTTGTAAATGTTATCTATTAATTCTTTTCGATGCCAATCGTTATCCACCCCGAAAGACCATAAAAATTCGTTGTACAACCCCTCGGCTATCTCATCAAAACGTCCTGATAACTCAGATACGGTTACTTTTCTTTTGAGTGATATAAAATCATCAAAATCTGAACTACCTAAAGGTCGCTCAAGTGGCTTAGACCACATTATTGAACTTGGATTTGCTAAAATCCCCTCATTAATCCCTTCCAATGACAAATTAATTGATATTAACCCCCTATACCCTACTTTCTTATAAAAATTTAGGGAGAATCTAAGCACACCTTCTACCATGTGTGCAGCTTCATCTAAATTCACTATCTTTTCGTTGTGATTTCCCCACAAACTTTGTTTGCTGAAAATCAGTCCGAATAGATTTATTTCGGTGTAATTTAGAAACGCACTATATTGAGTTTCGTCGATAATACTTTCATGAGCTGTTTTATATTGACTTGTTAGCGGGAAATCGCAATTGTGTACTGAGACTTTAGATTTATTTGCTATGTCGCTTAAGTTTCCGAGAACAACCAACGGCGCGTGAGGAAATACAGGAATTACAGAAACACTTTGGAATGCGTTAAAATTCTTTTTTGTTGGTTGATTATTAAATCGTTCTTCTGCTCTCCTCAAAAGTCTTTCTCGGTTTTCAACCGCTTTTTCTCGTCTATTCATCAACCATTCAATTTCTTCAAAGGGTGCTCGTTGAGGTTCGCTTTGGCTATCCACACGCACATAGATTCCTGTTGTACGTTCCACAGTGTGCGGCGTTTCATCGCTCTCTTGCACTCTGATGACCACTACTGCTTTTTCAAGGTTATCACCAAATCTACAAACCTTAGTTTCTGGAAAAACTGGAGGATAAATATTTTTCAATGCGATTGAAGTTACTTTTTCATTTAAGCCCTTTACATAATCTATTCCATCTATTGGTAATTTTGGTTTTCTGTCCTTTTCACCTACGCCCACCAGAATAATGCCACCATGAGTGTTGGCAAAAGCAGAGATTTCTTTTGCTATCTGTTTCTTCTCATCCTTACTAGAAAAAGCCTTTTTATATTCTACTCTTCTATTTTCTTCAATCTGTTCGTCACAAAATGCTTTCACCTCTTCAAATTCAATCTCGTTTATTGGTTTAACAAATATACTCATTTTTCTTCCACCACCTTCATCTTCACCTCTTCCGAGAGTACATACAAATTATAAGCAGACCATTCCCTTAAAAAGTTTATGTTTACAATCCATACAATACGACCAAATAGTAACTTCCTTTGGGATTGAGCAATGTTAAAAAAAAATCGAAAAGCTTTTATACTCTGAAACTTAAGTTTAGATTGGAAAATGGAATATAAGTGTGGTGAAAAACCCGGAAAAGGCAGATACATTTGTACCAATTGTGGAGAGGATTTGCATCTCGATGACGATACGGACGCATTACCGCCATGTCGCAGTTGCAACAAATGTGTATTCACGAAGGCATAAGCATAATGCCATAATGTATGAGGTGTGATCATAGATACCTGTGTTGGCATAACATAGCTCATGCTTTCCCTATTAGTCTTATCTCTTCTTCCGTCAGCCCGTACAAATCATACACCAGCCCGTCAATCTGCGCGTCAACAATTTTTATCTGCCGTTCGTAAAGCTCTTTATCTCTTTCCATTCGCACCTCCTGATATTTCTTCTGCAGTTCGAGCATAGTATCCACCAAAGCTACAAGTTTATCGTGCTGCGCTTTTTCTGCAGGATTTGAGAAGTCTATCGTGCGGATTGGGAACGGTTTAAGGTATTCTGTTTTGAAGGTGAAATATCCGCCCCTCAAGGTATAGCCCGTCGCCTTTAGAAAAAACCATAGCAGTTTGGAATTTAGAATCCCAAGGAAAAATAGTTCATTTTCTTCTATAGAGTCTTGAAAAATAAAACTATACACCTTCGTTGTGTGATATAAAACGCCTTGTGAGTCAAAACTCAACTGACAACCAAGCGCAATTTCCGGCGTCATCAATTTTACTGCCTCGAATTCAGTGAGATTTTTTGGATAAATGTATGCGTAAAATTTTTCTCCACGCATTTTTCCTCTTTCTCTATTTTCTAAGGCGGTTTTATTTTCAAGTAAATATTCCCAACCCGCGGAAAATTTTTCCTTTATGGATTTTTGCGTCATTAGCTCTGCTTTACCATTTTTAATTTGGTAAGGGAAAATAACTACATTTTGTGGAACGGGCGGATCATACCGGTGAACATCTTTCCCCATTAAAAATGGTTTGACAAAAGATTTTTCGATTTCAATTTCTTTCTCCAACGATTTTGAATAGCATATGACTGTGTTTTCTTTCCATTCAACTATTTTCAAAACGTAAATTTTATCTGCACTTGTCTGCAACCCTACGAATATTTTACGGGTTATGCTTCCAAGAGTGTTACGTTGTTTTTTTAGTTTGCTTATAACAGCCCCTGTTTTTTCGCCATATAATTCCCACTTCTCACCTGAAAGTGGCTGGGGTATCGCTGCTTCCTGATAGCAATCGTTTTGTATTTTTTCAGAGATTTTGGTGACCAATTCTATTGGATTTCTCAGTTTTTCAACAGCAACATAGCGAAAAGATTCTTGTTGCTTTTTAGATAAAAATAAAAGGCATGTATAAGTTGTAGCATTTTCAAAAACTTGCTCTGCGCCAAAGTGTACGATCTCGTAAATTGCCTTATTGTTAGAAATTATTTCACGAAGAGGTTCTCCAAATCTTGCTTGGAAAAATTTGTGAGGGAGAATGCAACCAAGTAGCCCTGTTTTATTTAATAGCGAATATCCTTGTTCAACAAAAAGAGCATAGATATCAAAATTTCCTTTTCCTCCCGATTTGTATCTATTTTTGAAATACTGAACGGCTTCGGGTTGTGTATCTTGTAAGGTTTGAATGCGTACATAAGGCGGATTTCCAATAACGCAATCAAACCCACCCCTATTCATAATCCCTCCAAACCCCTTCCTCTCATCATCCCAATCAAACACATTAACCCGTCTCATCTCCGCCTCATCAAACAGCGTTTCCTGCTGCCCCGTACCATAAAAATCCGGTCCAATCAACGAATTCCCGCACTTGATATTATCCACGAGATTTGGCAGCACACCCTCCAGTCCTAATTTCACCTGCTGGTCTATGCTTTCGCGGCTTTCGTGCTCAAGCACCTTCAACAGCAGACTCAATTTCGTTACCTCCACTGCCTGCGGGTCTATATCAACGCCAAAAATATTATTCAAAAGAATCCGCTTCTTTTCAGCCGTTGTTAAGTACCATTCATTCGCCTTAGCCTGAAACATTTTTCCCTTGTGCTTCTTCGGCTTGTTCTTCACGTACCAATCCAGATGATACCGCAGCAGATACGAGTACGCACCAATAAGGAAACTGCCGGAACCACATGCCGGATCCAGAATTTTTATATGTGCAATCTCTTCCGGTGTCTTCCCCTCTACCAGTTTTCTCACCGTATTCTCCACGATATATTCAACGATATACTGAGGCGTGTAATACACTCCACCCGCTTTTTTGACCTCCGGCTTCGTCTCCACCTTTGCCTGATGCCCCGCCGTCAGCCGAATGACCTTACCCAAAAACTGCTCGTACACATTACCCAGAATCTCCACACCGAGCACAGAGAATTCATAGGGCGACTTCGGATAATACAGATCCTGTATGATCGTCTTCAAGACTTTGTCGTCAATATGCAAGCTGGGCGTTATCTTATCGGCGTCAAAATTGAAAATACCACTGTTATATTTAGATTCTGCCAATCTAAAATGGTTAAGCAAATGTGTGTACACGTCCCCGCCTTCTGCTTTCGTCTGCAACTGCCCATAAGGCTCAATGCCTCTGTCTTCGCAAATCCGTAAGAAGATTATGCGATCTATTATCTTTTGCACCGCATAGTTCAACTCGTATATAGAGACATCTGGATTCCTTAGCGCGATATTTTTAGCCAGAAGTTCTCGCCAACTCTCTATCTCCTTCAGAAACTCACGGTCCACTTCCGCAGTGCCCTTCTTACCCTTTGTTGATTGCGCGTACCGGTCGAAACTGCCTTTGAGTATCGCTTCTTTTGAGAATATGTCGTAGATAGCATCAAACTTATCGAGATACTCGTCAAACGTGTAATACGCAATCCGACCTATGCCGGGCTTGTTCGTTGGACCGGGCTTCATCTGACAGTTGAACACCGATAACTCCTCGAAGTCCGTCACAATAGATAACGGCAGTTTCGCACTCCACGCATACCGTCTCAGTTGGTATGAAGGACTGACGTCCTCTTTTATGTTTACTGCGGGTTTCTTCGCTTCGACAAAGAACTTCCTTTGACCGCCGATTCTGAAACTGTAATCCGGTGCTCTAGTTGAACGCCCTACTTTTATTGTATCCTCGTGAACTACCTCCTTGTATTGTTCTGCATAGCCTTGTTTATTGCTTACGTCCCAGCCCAGCGCTTCAAAGAAAGGATCAATGAACTCCCGCCTTACCTGTGTTTCGTTATACGTTGACTTTTTGTAAACGTCAAGATTATACCGGAATCGCTCAACGAGTTCTCCAATCTTTTGCTTTCCTTGTTCTTTTGTGTAACTCATTTATCTTTTTAACATATTCATCCATAGCTTTTTAAACTTCGCATTATTTCAATTCTATGCAGAAATATAAGAGTTGAAAGCGGAATACGCCTCCACTACATTCCTCTTCAGACCATGTTAAACTACATATTTTAGGGCTTTTGCACTTGAAATTAGAAACTTGCACCTAAAGTCGCCAAAATAGTAGGGTTAAGCTGCAAAGCAGTGTAAGGGTGATATAAGAAATAAGCGGTGCGTTCTTTTTTACCTTGTGCTCATCTTTTACTGCGGGATGCCTTATAATTGTTCATTGGGAAAGCGAAGGGAAAGTGATGGCTGCTAATATTAAAGGACAGTTGCATAACAACCTGGATAGGAGTTGCTCGAAAAAGCGCTGCAGGCGAAAAGCGAGGTGGATATGTAATAAGGTTTGAGAAGTGTTTTTTCAATTGTTTTTAGGCATTCGCTAAACGCATCAGTAATTAATTAAAAAACGGTAAGAAGACTACCGGTTAAACTTTCTTATTGTTTGATAGAAAAGTTTTCTTGTGTAAATCTGTCTAATCTTGTGACTTGCTAAACAAATACTTTTTCCACCCACAACTGCTATCAGGCGTGGCAACTACGAAAAAAAGAAAAGTTGTGAGGAGGAAAATAATATTTTATCCTTGTGCCCTCAACACTCCGCAGCTAAATTCAGCAACGTCTTCTTAAGTGCTGTCAGACCAGAACTACGCAGGAAATAGCAAGGTTTGTCCCGCAACTTGCATGCTTCTTTAACCATCCGGCAAGCGTTATGGCTATTTATATCCACCGGACAAAATATCACGTCATTTCTTTCCACAATGCCTTCTATCTCCCGTTTCCCTCTCTCACAGTGCCCACCGTGGTAACAGAAAGGGCAGCCAAAAGATTTTGCCAGTTCCATGTAACTCGACTCAAGTGACTCCACTCCGCCAACATAAGCCACACTCACGTCTTTAAGTTGAGTCCTCATTTCAGATGGATCCTCATTACAATTACACGCAGGACATGCGAACTTTGGCTCCATCCCTGTATTCATCCCACCTCTCTGCATGGAATCGGATTCTGATGTATATAGCTTCATCAAATCTGTATTTTCCCTGTTCAACCTTTTTATTTCGTCTCTAAATAACTCAATTTCGCTTTTCATAGCGTTAATCTCTTCAAACGCCGTTTCTCCTCCCAGCTCATCTACCCTTCTTGCTAACTGCCCATTCAATCGCTTTTGCTCGTCCAAATCATGAACCAGCCTGACTTTATCACCTTTTATTGTCTCACGCTCCGAAATCAATTCTTCTTTTTTCTGCTCCAGCCGTTCACATCTGCGTTGCAGCTTCACATTCGAGTCCAAAGCATCATTAAACGCTTTAATCAAATCCACTGCTTTACCTATGGATTCTGGCAACTTATGAATAAGCTCATCGTAAAACCGCAGCGCTTGATGCTCCTGCAACTGAAGAGCCGTGGAAATCCTCGCCTCAAGTTCTCCACTTTTAGTGTCTTTTTCACCTTCATTTTGGGTTACGTCCCCATTCCGTGCTGCAAACCAGATAAGCGCCGCGATAGGAACGTTCTTAAAGGCAGCTTCCGTTCCGTTCTCACGCTCTAAAAACGCACATATCTTTTGCGTGCCTAAAGCCGCTAATTCCTTTTTATGTAGTGCGAATTGCTTATCCAGTATCTTTTCTACTCGCTTAGCAATCGAACTCGGCGTTCTGCATATCTGCGCCAGATGCTGATACATCTCAGGCAGTGCTGAATTGCCATACTCAAGTTTCAAGTCCTTAACCAATCGCCTCAGTTCTCTCTCATCGAAACTCAACCCCAGTATTCGACTGATTGTGTAGGACTGGAATTCCCATATCCGCCTCTTCCCATTTCCTTTCCCATCACCACTCCCTTTTTCCATAACTGTCCATTACCTCCTTCAATCCGTTTGTGTCCAAATTACGAACCCTGATAAAGGGGATAGTCGTCAATAAACCACGAGCCCAACTCGCGTTTTATCACTTCAATCCGTTTATCCATTTCGCATTCTTCCTCTTCTGTAATAGAGGTATCTTGCAGTAGCCTCGCAAGCTCCTTCATCACTTTCGTTATCCCCATTTCGTCCATCCATATCGTCTCCTTAGATTCAATTTAGGTTACCCTAACTATAAGCAGATATACAACTGTTAGGCACATAAATAATGTACCCTAAAAAAGTTCGGTTTTGCTTTGAGAGCCTAAAAATGTTTGGTTTTCGTGGAAGAACCGATCTTCTCCCGCTTCTCTTCTTCGCAGGGATGCTTTCCCGTTGCACAGAATATATCGAAGTGGTCGAGCCATTGCGGATAATCAGGCGCGGATTTCACAAAGTTCACCAAGTTCTTCACCTGCTCTATTGTTTTCGAATCCAATTCGTGCTCCATTATGCACGCATCTTTATCCGCTATTGTCCCTGGTACTTTTATTATCACCAAAAACGCTTTTATAGTGTCATGCCGATCTTTCACAACTGCTGCTACGTCTTTCCCTACCGGTGTCAGTGTCACACCATCGTATTTTTTATATATAACGTGCCCCGAACTATTCAGCCGCTTTAGCATCTCCACAACACTGGACGGCTTAACATCTAATGCCTGCGTTATATCCTTCACCCTCGTATAACCTTTCTTCTCCGTGACGTTCAGAATCGCTTCGAGATAGTCTTCCGCTTTTCTACTCAGCATATTTAGATACCCTAATATTATTAGGGTAGGTATATTAATTTAAATGTTCCTAATTAGCCCCAGTGAGAAAGTTTTATTTTAGATGCCACAATTTGTATTTTACAATGGAAAAGACAATCTTCTTCGACCTCGAAGGACCCTTATCTCCGCAGGATAATGCTTACGAGGTGATGAAGCTCATAGGACCGGATGGTGCTGCGATCTTCGAGGTTATAAGCAGGTATGACGATATAATAACGTTTGAGAGCAGAAAGGACTACGAACCTGGGGATACCCTAGCGTTAATCATCCCTTTCCTTCTGTTGCATGGTATAACCAAAGAAGACATAAGGAAGGTGTCGGAACGCGCGAAGATGGTAGAAGGTGCAGACTACCTGTCCGAGCTCTTACGTGCTGAGAATTGGGACATCTATATCATATCAACGAGTTACGAACATCACGCTTACAATATAGGTCGTAAGTTGGGAATCGAACCCGGGCACATTATCTGCACGGCACTGGACTTAGAAAGGAAGAAGCAGGATATACAAGAACAAGATAAGGACGCTTTCTTTTCTTTGATAAAAAAAGCGGAAGACGATATAATCGAGCTTTATTCACGCATTGACGAGTCCGCATTAATATCAAAACGTCTGGACGAGTTCTTTTTCCGGCAACTTCCTTCTTTGGGCTTTGATGTATTCAAAACAAGGGTGATAGGTGGCGAAAGAAAAGCTGAGGCTGCGAGGGCGATAGCGAAAGAGAAAGGAGTGACGCTGAGCAATGTTATCGTTGTTGGCGATAGCATTACCGATTACAAGATGCTGAAGGAGGTTGCAACACACGGTGGTGTATCGGTCGTTTTCAATGGTAACGAATATGCAGTGCCTTATGCCAATGTGGGACTCGCATCTGTTGATATGAGGTTTCTTTACATACTATGCGATGCTTTTGCGCGTGGCGGGAAAGGTGCGGTGATGGAAGTGGTAGCTGAATGGGAAGAAAACAGGGATTCTTTTGAAAGGGATCCGATGAGTATTCCTGAAAACTGCATTACGGAAGACATAAGGGATTCTATTATGAAACAGAACTTGTCGTTGCCCTATTTCCATAATGTCGAGCGTGCAGACGAAAGAGGGAGAGAGGAGATAATAAAGATACATAAACGGGTAAGAACGCAAGTGAGAGAAGATGCAGCCAAGTTAGGCTGATATTGTGTGACGCTACTGAGCTATAAAGGCTGCATCCATACCGGGTATTTCAATTTTTGTGTTTGTATAGCGAATTTTTAAAACCACGAGATTACACAAGATTAACACAACACTTTTTCTTTTTCAGAAAAAGAAAACCTGTGCTAAAAGAAAAACAAAAATAACGTTTTTAGTCAAGGTTTTTACTGAAAGTAAAAAAGTTGTTGGTAAAGCTTTTCTTTCAAAGAGAAGGTTTCTCGTGAAAATCTGTAAAATCTTGTGGTTAGCTAAACAATTACTAATTTTTTAAAAATGTACACTCATTTCTTCTTTCTCATGAGATATGCCACTGCTAATAATCCGGCAATTGCAAAGATCGTTTCAAATCCGGGTGGCGAAGGTGTTTTTACGGGTACTGAAGGTGTCATTGTAGGCGTAGCTGCTTCCAATAGTGTTGCCGCGACAGAAGACGTTTCTTCTGCTTTGATGTCTTCTGAAGTCGTCCAATCGTCATAGCCCTGTTTTGTTAATCGTATCGAATGGTTACCAACAGAAACATTGGAAATAGCCAATGGCGTAACGCCCTTGTAATCGTCATCAATGTATATTCCTGCTCCTACCGGAGTGGATATTACTTCTAAATGACCAACTTCTTGTGTTGCTATCGCAGTGGCTGCTGGCGTTTGAGTGGGCGTAAGAGTTGGCATTAACGAGGGTGCCGGAGTCGGACTAATCGTTTTCCCAAGCTTCATTATGCAAATACTATTACGATTGTCTTTTTTCACGGTGAACAGAAGTTTAGAACCGTCTGGGCTCCATACTAAGTCGTAAAAGTATCCTTCAAAGATTGTTGTACCTTCTTCCGGGTATAGTTGCACTTTGTTGCTGCCATTTGCTTCCATTATCCAGATAAAACTATTACCTTCAGAAATGCCTACGGTGAATGCGATTTTAGAGCCGTCTGGATGCCACGCAGGATTGATGTAGCTGTATGATCTAATATCTGTATAAGAATAAGTCTTACCGTAACGCATTTCTTTAGTAAGGGACGTCGGATTACTTAAATTCGAGCTTACTACTAAAATATCCCAGTTTCCTGGTCTATCTCTTTGTGATACGAACAATATTTCAGAGCCATCAGGGCTCCAGTTTGGGTCTTTATCAAAGCGATAGGAAAGAGAAGTGAGCTTAGGACGATCTAATTCTCGTGTGTTTCCACCGTCAGAATCCATAATCCGAATACTTGGGTTTGCAGTTGCATAGGATACGTAAGCGATCTCCGTGCCTTCCGGATTCCACACGGGCTTATAAATATTCCAGCCGGATGTTAGTTGGGTTTTGTTGCTACCATCCGAATCCATAATCCAGATATTGTTATCCCCGCCAGCAATATTGCGAATACTATAAGCGATCTTCGTGCCTTCGGGACTCCACGCAGGATAATAACTACGTCTGTCGGTTGTTAGCTGAGTTTTATTGTTACCGTCTGATTCCATCACCCAAATATTAGAGCTATACCCCGCCTTAGGATCGCGGATACAATAAGCTATCTTCGTGCCATCAGGACTCCATTCTACTCCAGACACTGTGATGTCATCATTTTCTGTTAACTGAGTCCTATTTGAGCCATTAGCATCCATGACCCAAACATCTGATTTTTTCGTATCGTCTCTAATATACGCGATCTTTGTACCATTAGGACTCCACCTTGGAGAATAAGCATTATTGCTGTACCCAGACTTATGCCCTGCAACGTAATCTAACCCTTCATTCGTTACGGTCCCGGAGCCCAATCCAAAAGATGCCCCCACGATACATACCAAAACCAATATTGCAATTATTCTTTTTAACATTGCTTTATCCCTGCCCCCTTTATTTTTAGTTTTTTGTACTCTTTTTGTACTTTTACAGAAAGTATAACTTCATTACATTTTGTATCTTTCTATTTTAACGGAATAGCCACATCCTTATTTTAGCTTCGCCATACAAATATTGTTGAAACGTATCAGAATACAAACACCAGCGCTGCCACTACCGACCCGAATTTGTCCTCTGCTACTTCTACTGATTTCACCTCTACCTTATTAACCTCTATTTCACGATTACGACTATCCGCCATCATGTACTGTTTCTCTCTTATCTTAGTGCGCAGATAATCGCCTGGATAATGCCCGTGGTGTTCGCAAACAATACCAAAAGCTATTTTAGGGGGCGAATCCTTAGAATGGTGAAATAGCCATCCGTAACCCACTCCTGCACCAATAACCTCACCCGATTTACCATCAGCGCGGGACATCACACAGAAAGTTATCCCACCGGGAGTCAGCTCCTGCTGGTCTATCTCCACTGCTGTCACGGGTAGTATTGAAGAAACCTCAACCAGATTACATTCGCTTATCCCTGCGTCCATTAATGCGAGGTCAAAGGCGGTATCCGGATCGTTAGCCATGCCCACACCGGAAGTGATGAAAAACGCCTTTGGTATCAACTTATCTCTCTCCATCTCGTACTCCGTATTTGATTGTATGTTTAAGTTTCCTCTATAAAAAATGCGTGAGGAAGCAAAGAACTCGGCTGAGTTGATTTCCGACTACGGGACGGCGGATTTGTTTACGCTTGCGGGTAATACCAAAAACCGATGTAGTTTCCCGATGAGTGTAACAATCAAACAACCACCAGTTAATCACAAGCTTTAACAAAACGCCACCCAAGTGTGCTACCAAATAGGGTTCATGCACCACTCACAATTCCCGCAATGTGGTGAAAATATCCCGCAAACGTGAATTTTGAAGCAAAAACAACCCAGAATTACCTTTTGGGATTCGCTGAAGATCGCTTACACTAAAATCTTCACGAACTCTCTTGTATCCCTTGCTCGACTTATAAACTCGTTTATGCTCGCTGATTGCTCGTTATTCAAACTTTAAGAAAGTTTGATCAAAACGCTTCGCAGTTCGTATTTCCTATTCAATTCAAACTTGAGTGATTTA
>JAPWVK010000060.1 GCA_029241965.1 Candidatus Methanophagales archaeon | reverse complement strand
GTCCCCTGATCCCGTCGATCACCACGGTATCAGCCGTTCCATAGAGTTTGCGGATAGCTGGCACACACCGCTTTGCAATCGCATCCATCCCTTCTGCGGCTCTTAACTGGTCAGCAAGCCCGCCGATATTCACATCACTCGGGTCAAGCCCGCATCTCTCGGCTTCTTCCCGCACGGCGTCACCCATCACAATCACAGGAATGCCGCGCCTCTGCGCCACTCTCGACGCTTCCGACTTTCCTGATGCGGGCATGCCCACAAACGCGACGATTCGCATGTCCTAAATCTCATCTGGCGCAACCCTTAACTGTTGGGATTGTGATCATAACATATTGTTGCGCCGCTGTGGCTTAGCTCGGTAAAGCGGCTGATTCGTAATCAGCAGATCGTGGGTTCAAATCCCACCAGCGGCTTTGATGAAGCAGACCAGAACAGAAAGCAAGACCACCTTACTGAAGGAAGGCAACTTCAGCGAGTGGTATAGCGAGATACTGAAGCGTGCCGAGATATTAGACATCAGGTATCCAGTGAAAGGAGTATATGTATGGTACCCGTATGGATTCAGACTGAGGAATCTTATCTACACGATTTTAAGGTCTCTTATGGATAAAGAGCACGAAGAGGTGCTGTTCCCTATGTTGATACCGAAAGACGAGTTGATGAAGGAGGAGCAGCACATAAAAGGGTTTGAGGAGGAAGTTTTCTGGGTGACAAAGGGGGGCTGCACAGACCTGGATATTCCTCTTGCTTTACGCCCCACTTCGGAGACCGCGATATACCCCGTATTTAAAGTCTGGATAAGATCGCATCGCGACCTGCCTCTTCGGATATACCAGATTGTAAATACCTTCCGATACGAAACGAAGCATACAAGACCGCTCATTCGCCTGCGTGAGATAACCTCGTTTAAAGAGGCGCATACGGCACATGCAAATCGTACGGATGCCGAGGAGCAGGTAAGAACTGCTATGGCAATATACAAAAACTTCTTTGACCTGCTTGACGTACCCTATATAATCACGAGAAGACCTGCATGGGACAAATTCCCAGGTGCTGACTATACGCTTGCCTTTGATACACTCATGCCTGATGGTAAGACGATGCAAATCGGGACTATTCACCTACTTGGCGAGAGCTTTGCGAGAACGTTTGATATAAAATATGAGGATAAAGATGGCTCGTTACAGTACGTGAATCAGACCTGCTATGGCATCTCGGAAAGGTGCGTTGCCTCCGTGATTTCTATTCACGGTGATGAGCATGGTCTGGTGCTACCCCCTAAAGTCGCGCCCATTCAGGTCGTTATCGTGCCTATTGTATTTTCGAGTAAGGAAGGGGGCAGCGAAGTAAACAAGGCTTGTGCTGCCATCTATGAAGAATTGGAAAAGGCAGGAATAAGAGCGCTTTTGGATGATTCTGAAGAAAGGCCGGGTGCAAAGTATTACCGATGGGAGATGAAAGGTGTACCCTTGAGGATAGAGATAGGACCTCGTGATTTGAGAAACAATAGCTGTGTATTCGTAAGAAGAGATGACTCCAATAAGGCGCAAGTTCCTCTTCGCGATGTCACACAAGAAGCGAAGAGAACACTGGAAGAAATCCAGTCTTGTATCCAAGAACGTGCATCCGAGACTTTATTCGCCAATATTTATGAAAGTAAAGTTAACGATGCAGGAAGCGAGGAGGAGATGATAACGCTGAAAAAGAAGGCAGAACAAGGCATCGTTTCTTTATTCTTGTGTGATAGTGAAAGATGCGGTAAGGATTTAGAGGAACGTCTTGAAGCGAGTGTGTTAGGCGAGCCAATATATGAAGTGCAAGAGAAAAGCGAAGGTAAATGCATTATTTGTTCGAGCAAAGCCAGAAGGGTATATGTTGCGAGGGCATATTGAACTCATCTAATGCCCCTTTCATAAAGAAAAACCGGTTCCCCTGTCTGTTTCTTCACCTTATAACGTTTTTGTTTATTCACCTTGACACTAAAAGCGAAAGGTTTAACTTAGCATTCCACTAAAAACCTTCACTGAAAGAAGAGGGGGTGAAAGACGAGAAGGGATGGGGAATAATAAATCTTTGGTTACGCTTTCTTTTCGAAAGCAAGGTTGTCGGTGTCGTTCTTTGTTCGCGTAGCTTATGGCACGAAGTAATATAGTCACAGGAGGGACCCGGTATATCAATGGCGTTATAAGAAACGTTCGTAATATTAAGAGGAGGGAGCTTAAGCCCTTTTACAATGCCCTCCACGAAGCAGACTGTATCATTCTCGCTGGAGAGGGAAGGTCACAAAGCGCATTGTATATAGGGCTAGGGCAAATGAATAAGGATGTGAGAACGGTGGTTGACATTGATTTCCCGGGTAGCAACCTACTAGAAGCAGCGCCGGTCTTGGAGAAGAAGTACGATAAGATAGCACTGCTCGTCAATTCCGGCAGTGGCGAGACCTCAACTCCTAAAATAATGGTTAAACAACTTGCGGATTATATCGAGCGTACGAAGAGCGATAAATTCACTATTAACGCTCTTGTCTCGAATACGAAATCCTCGATAGGACAGATAGGAAAGCGAGATTATGGTCACGTAGTCGAACTGACAGGGCGAGATACAAAACCTAAGACCACTAATGGCTTTCTCAAACACGGCATAATGAACGATGTGTATGAATTAGGTTCTCTATTGCTATTTCAGAAAATGAAGGAAGCAATAAACGGAAATAAAGATTATAAGGTCGTATTTAAGAAGATAGAGACAGAATCAAAGGTCGTCGGCAAGATTGTGAATAAGTTTATCTGTTCTGATATTTACGAAGATGTAATTGACAATCTGGAGACGAGAAGCCGAATAACTATGGGCGGGGTGGGACCTGCGAGGCACGTTGCGAAGATGGCGGCGATACGTTTGCAGCATGTTAAGAGAGCGCTTGGTGATGAGGCTTATTTATCCGGGACTTTTGCACCAAGACCCCGTGCTGGTGATATTTTATTTCTAATCTCGTCGTCTGGAGAGACCGAACCCCTTCTGGGCTGGTGTAAGGAGCAGAAGAAATTTGGAGGGCATGTTTATTCTATTGTGAGCAGGAAATCCACCCTATCGAAAAAATCAGATAGTTTCACCATAGAGAGCACACCTGAGACGTTCTACGAGCGTGCAGCGTTTGCTCTTAGCCCACTTCCATTGCATTTAGTCGAAAGGCTGTATCAAAGGGGATTCATGCTACCCGAGTATATTTTGGAATGGTTGCGGGTGCAACATTCGGTGACAGAATAGAAAACACAAAAAGCAGAAACTGCTAATTTCATTTTGCTTTTTTTACCGCGATCAATGATTTCTTGTACCGAACCCTGTCTCCTTCTTTTACCAATATATCAAACCCTTCTGGAACGGACACATCTACACGAGAGCCTAAACAAATTTTACCCATTCGCTCTCCTTTACTTATTTTCTGTCCCTCTTTCACATCGCATATTATTTTTCGCGTAAAAAATCCCGCTATTTGCACTATGTTTATATCCCCATATCCCGTGCTCAGTTTTATTGCATTTCTCGTATTGAAATCACTGCTACGTAGGAACGCGGGCTTAAATTTCCCTCTTTCGGGCGTTATTTTCTTCACCACACCGTTTAATGGCGCGACAGTGACATGCACATTATGAAGATGCATGAATATCGTAATAGTTTTGCCTCCGCCTTCGTCTGGTCCAATCCACATTATCTTCCCACTCGCGGGCGAGAGCATTTGTCCATTCATATTGTTAAAATCCATATCTTCCTATTAAAGGTACGAAAACTACATCACACTTTCTATTTTTCTCTATCCCGTTCTTCTTCTCAATCAGGTACAACTTTTGTGTGTATCTTCCGAGGGGTATAACAATTTTTCCTCCGGTTTTTAACTGCTCAATGTACGGAGGTGGTACATCTGGGGCAGCGCAGGTCACACTTATTTTGTCGTACGGTGCATGTTCCGGCACTCCAAGCGTACCATCGCCGTGCGTCACCGTTACGTTTTTATAACCTGCACGCTTCAGGTTCTTCGTCGAGAATTCCACCAGCCATTGTATCCGTTCTATGGTATATAGATGCCCTTCTTCGCCTATTAGCTCCTCAATTACCGCAGCGTGATAGCCGGAACCTGCACCAACCTCAAGCACTTTTTCACCTCTCTTCAGTTCCAGATAATCGCACATCATAGCAACCATGTGCGGCGCACTTATCGTCTGACCTTCCCCGATGGGCAGTGGATAATCACCGTATGCCGAGTCACTACGTTCAGGAGGGACAAAAAGGTGTCTCTTGACGCGCATCATTGCTTCTAACACCTCACCACTGATCCCCTGTTGCCTGAGATACTCAACCATTCTCTTTCTCGCTTCCTCATATCTCTCCTCTTCGCCCATTTACCAATCTCCTAATGGTCTATTCGCAATTCGTAATCGTTTCACCATTCTCCCACTTCTACGCCCCTCTGCCGCTCCAGGAAGCTATATACCGTGCTATGAGGTGTACCCTTTATCAACATCTCTATTGCCTCACCTGCCGCTTTTATCTGGTGTGAAAAACCTATCAAACCCACTGTCTTTCCGTATACCGAGATTTTAGCGCCTGTCAGGTTTTCTATCGCCCGTCTCGTCTTACCCTTTTGCCCTATTATACGGCCTTTCACCCTTTTTAGCGTCTTTGGCGTGAGATGATCGAGGGAAATGACCTCGAATAGTAGAAGATCGTCATCCATGAGCGCAACAGCTTTTTCTGGCGAGAAACCGCGACCTATTGCACTTATCACATCAGCCACTTTGAGCGTCTTTATCTGGTCGCCGCCTTCTATGCCCTCTATGGCTACTTCACCATCCTCACTATCCACACTTATCCTACTCGCCGATCTTCTCTCTATTTCCTCTTTTACAATCCCATTATGCCCGATAAGCACACCTATCCTCTCATGAGGGATCCTGACATATTGTGTTACCATTTTAAAACCACCTATTGCACAGATTACACTGATTAATCATCTTAACTCCATTTTGTATCTTAAACTTTTGTCCGCAAAATTTAATAGCAAGTAAACGTTGCTTTTTATCGCTTTTAAATACGATTTCAATTGGACTTCGTGTATTGGAGCCTTTACTGCTTTTATCCCTAATATCTCAGCTCCTGCGACCAAAAAATCAAGGATGCATTCATTATGCGAAAAGTCTTCTCGCGTATCCTTTCTATTTGCATAATCTGAGAACTCTGTGGTATACATATCCTTACCTCTTAACCATCTGCATTATTTCATCTTCCGAACAAGCCAAACCAAGTTTGTTAAAGAAAGAGACGATATTGCGCACGTCACGCCTGAAGAACGCATCAGCATTGGGATGGTCTAAAACCATGGATTGCCCCATATCTATTAATACCGGTTCTATCTCTATTTCTGTCGCACCAGCATCCCGCTCTACATATCCCTCCATCAATATGTTGAACTCGCTGAGGTCTGCATGCACCAGTGCACCTTTCTCATACAGGATTTTCATATAACCCGTAATGCGAGAAAAGAGGTCTTCGATGTTAAAATCAAGTTCAAGCACTTCTAATGGTACGTCTTTTAGCTTAGGTGCTGCGATACTTTCTTTCCCTATAAACTCCATTATCAGCACATTTTTATCACACGCAATCGGTTTGGGCACCCGTACGCCAGCGTCAAAAGCCCGCTGCAGATTCTTCAATTCTTTACGAGCCCAAGCAAATACGATGCTTCTGCGGTCCCTTTTTATATTCTCAAATCTCGGGTCGCCGATTATATAGTCAATCATGACATTGAAGTTCGAGGTATTTACTTTATACATCTTTATTGCAAGCTCCTCTTCATCAGCACCTATCGCGTGGAATATAACCGCTTCTTTACCTCTACTTATCGGGCCACCCAACGCTTTTAATATACCCTTATGCGCGAATTTATACAAAGTTTCCAGCGTAGGGACGTCAAGAACATATTGTTCCGTCTTTCTATCCCGGAAATCCTTTTTCCGCTTTTTGCCTTTGGGTAGTTGCTTTTCTTCCTTCCTTAGCCATCTCTCTACTTCAAGTAGCCCTTCTTTCTCAACCATTCCGCTTGTGGTCTCTTATATCGGTAGATAACTTCACCCTTTTCATCCTGGAAGTCCCATGGAACTATTATTACTACGTCACCAACGTTTACCCACTGTCGCCTCTTTAACCTGCCAGGGATTCGCCCCATCCTTTCTACCCCATCCTGGCACTGCACTGTCACTCTCCTCCCGCCTAACATCTTCTGCACTATACCTAATACTTCTCTATTCCTTTCCCTGGGTCTACGTACGCGTATTACCTCTTCTGTTCCTTCTATCACAATAAATTTTCACCCGCTCCGAACTCCCCTTCTGCCCTTGACTATGAACTACCGGAAGTTACTTTTAAATTGATGTAGATATTATGAGAGAGTAGGATATTAAAAATAATGCGTATCATATGGCAAGCATTTTTAAGGAAACAGAGAGGATAAAAGAGAGATGATGATACGGAAGAGGATGCGGGACGGTTTCTCACGATGGATAATGGCTTTGTTTTTCAGGAAGAAGGCGGTAAAAATAGGTATTTATGGGCCGCCGAATGCGGGGAAAACGACTTTGGCGAATAGGATAATTCATACCTTCGTGGATGAGAATGAGGATGTAGGGGTATCCACTGAGGTACCTCATGAAACGAGAAGAGTGGTAAGGCGGGGGGAAGTTCAGATAGATCTGACGGCAATCCCGTTGCAAAACCCCACCACTTCCAATCCAAACGCAAAGAGAAACAAAGCAAAGTTGAAGCTGGACGTGGTTGACACTCCGGGGTTAGCGACAAAGATAGATTTCCGCGATTTTATGGCTTATGGTTTGGAAGAAGAGGAGGCAAAAAGGAGAGCAAAGGAGGCTACCGAAGGTGTTATAGAGGCAATAAAATGGCTTGACGATATAGACGGTGTTCTTCTCCTGATGGATTCCACGGAAGACCCGTATACGCAAACTAATGTTGTCATCATAGGGAATATGGAGGCAAGACGCATTCCCGTCATTATCGCCGCGAATAAAATGGACTTACCGGATTCCGCACCACAGCGAATAAAAAATGCGTTCCCGCAACACCACGTGATACCTATATCAGCATTGAAAGGCGATAACATGGAGCTACTCTATGGTGAAATGGCAAAGACATTCAAGTGAAGCTAAAAGTGATAGGGGAGAAAGATGGAGATAGAGATGTGCTTAATATCAAAGGATAAGATGGAATCAATGGCCTCCACGGAGAAGTTACGATTTGTGCTGGATGGCGTGAAGTCCGGGAATATAGTGGTGTTGGAGGGCGGTCTGACGGCGGAGGAGCAGATGAAGCTGATAGAGCTCACGATGATCGAGGTGAGCGACGATTTCCCGGGCATAGAGATAAGTGGCTATCCAAGTAAGAGGGGCGGGTTTTTTAATATGCGGCGAAAGACACGACTCACTGTGGTAGGACCAGCGCAGAAGATGAAGACGATAAAGAAGGGTAAGGATTTAATAAGTACAATTATTTCCTCAAGCTGATAAAATAAAAATGCATAAATGTTTGAAGTGTGGTAAGAAGTTCGGAAAGATGACGGAAGAGATGCTGAGAGGCTGCCCGGAATGCGGGGGTAATCTATTCTTGTATGTTAAGAATGGCGAAGCCATAAAAGCAGAAGATATAGTGGAGAGAGTACAAGTAGATGAACGGGTAGAGTTGGAGCCTGAGGAGGCGCAGATTGAAAGCTTGAGGATAATGAGTCCCGGTGTATATGAACTCAACCTGGATGCGTTATTAGAGAAGAAAGAGGTAGTAATGAGGATAAAGGATGATGGTACTTATGCAATCCATTTGCCGTCTTTATTTAAAAAGAAGCGCGGTTAATCCAATATCTTTTAATTGAGTATGCCCTATATTTTAAATGTTAGAATGCGTGAATAATATTTATTAATGAAAGAGAGGGGGAAAGATGGGGATAAAAGACGGATTGAGCAAGCTGTTTGAAAGAAAGGCGGATACTGAAGAGGATTACCTGGACCTTGACTTAGACATAGAGGAATACGAGGCGGAGCTAAAGAAAGACGAGGAAGTGAAGATGTACGTGAAGACAGCGGAGTTGACGGGCTTGTACGACGTCCCGGAATTGAAAAAGGAAATATACGCGGGCAATATGTTGATTCTGGATATATCACTGGCGAAGCGGGACAAGATTCTGGTAGAGAAAGCGATAAAAGACTTAAAGATGGCAACTATGGATGTAGGCGGGGATATTGCAGGTTTTGGCGATGAACAGGTTATAGTGGCACCGACAGGGGTAAAGATAGAAAGGAAGAAATTGAGTGGTAGGTAATGGCGCTTTGAATTAGCATGGCGCGGGACGAGAAGTGAAAGAGAGATGTCCGATTTGCGGTGAGGAAAGCGATTTACAGTTTTTACCATATAATATACCGCATTTCGGCGATGCTATCATGTTTGTTGCCGCTTGTCCTTCCTGTGGCTATCGCTCTACCGATGTACGGATTTTATCCGAGAATACAGCTAAGCAGAGGAGATACGAGCTGGTGGTTTCTTCAGCACAGGACTTGAACGTAAGGGTGATACGATCCTCCTTTGGACGTATCGAGATACCGGAGTTGGGTGTAACCGTGGATCCAAGAGAAGGTGAATCTTTTATTTCCACGGTTGAAGGAGTCTTGAAGAGGGTGGAAAGAGTGGTGAAGATGCTGAACCGGGATGTCGTAGGCAATAAGAAGAAACGAGCGGAGCAAATTTTGGAGAAAATAGATGAGATAAAGGCAGGCAAAGCGAGCATGACGTTGATATTAGAAGATCCTACAGGTAACAGCGCAATAATTCCTGATTGACAATTTTTAATGAAGAATACATAACTAAAGAAACTAAAAATCTTACTTAGTAGATGTCCTTTTTTTTAGAAGGAAAGGTGCGGAAAAATGAACGAGCCGGTAGTGAGGAATATAAGTGTTGAATTTGTAAGCAAGAAAGCCGTTGGTGACCGGGAGATAGAGATGGTAGAAAGAAAAGGGCTGGGACACCCGGACAGCTTATGCGATGGTATAGCGGAAGCGGTTAGTGTGGCACTGTGCAAGGAGTATATGGGGAAGTGCGGGATGATATTGCATCACAATACGGATAAAGTGCAGCTCGTTGCGGGGAGATCGTGCCCCGAATATGGTGGTGGTGAGGTTATATCGCCGATATATATCATGTTGGGTGGTAGAGCAACGGGTAATTTTGGCGGCGAGGAAATCCCCACAGAGATAGTAGCAATAACTGCAACGAAGGAGTATTTAAGGAAGACCGTAAGAAATCTTGACGTGGAGAGTCATGTGGTAGTGGAGAGTAGATTGGGTAAAGGCTCTTCCGACCTATTATCCGTTTTCGGAAATAATACGAAGGCGGTACCAATGGCGAATGATACCTCCTTTGGCGTTGCACACGCACCTTTTTCGGAGACAGAATCTATCGCGTTCAATGTGGAAAACGAGGTGATGGCGAAATACAGGGACAAGGAGAGAGCGGTTGGTGAGGACATGAAAGTGATGGCGCTTAGAGAGAAAAATAAAATAACTATAACAATATGCGATGCGTTCGTATCGAAGTACATGGATGACTACGAGCACTATGAGGCGGCAAAACGAGGTTTAAGAGAGTTTGCAAGTGACGTAGCGGAAACATATACAAACAAGGAAGTAATTACGCGGGTGAATACGGCGGACACCCCTGAGTCTGTTTATATTACAGTGACCGGAACCTCTGCGGAGATGGGCGACGATGGAGCTGTGGGTCGTGGCAACCGATGCAATGGGCTTATCACGCCGAACAGATCGATAAGCATGGAAGCAGCGGCGGGGAAAAATCCGGTTAACCATACGGGGAAGATATACAATTTGCTTGCCGGGAAAATAGCAAATGAAATCGCGGATAGCGTGGATGGTGTCCGAGAAGTGGATATAAAGATTCTTTCGGAGATAGGCAGAAGGATAGACGACCCGAAGGTTGCGACGGCACAAATTATTACCAATAGCGGTGTGAATAGAGGGGCAATGGAGAAGAAGGTAGAACGAGTAATAGACGAATGGCTCTCAAACATTACGGATATAACGGAGATGGTGCTAAGAGTGGAGTTGAAGACGTTTTAAAAGTTATGTTTTCAAGCTCTTTGCTTATTTTATCTCTGACGCATCAGTTTCACGGCTTCAAAATTCTTTTCACGCCTCATAAGTTGTCGCTTCCAGATGACTCCTTATGTAATAAAATTAATTGTTTGTTTAGTGAACTACAAACCAGAGGATAATTTATGAACAAACATTCCATAGCTGGCGAAATATACGTGCTAAAGATAGGTGGCAGCGTTTTGACAGATAAAGGCGAGATAAGAAAAGCGCGAAAGGATACGATAAAGCGGATATCCAAAGAAATTGCGCAGGCAGCCCGTAAAAATCTGATTCTTGTACATGGTGCTGGCTCGTTCGGGCATCCGCAGGCGAAAGTGTACCTGAAAAGCAGAGAGGTTAAAGACGCTTTGATAACGCACGAAGCGGTAAAAGAGCTGAACTGGCTGGTGGTCTCCGCTCTGACGGATTGTGGACAGAAAGCAATACCACTAAACCCGCTCAGCGCAGTAGTCTCAAAAGGCGGGAAAATAGAGTATAAACTAAACGACCAGATAGAATTGGCTTTAAAACAGGGCATAATTCCGGTATTGCATGGTGATATTATCTTAGACGATAAGGACGGGTTTTGTATAGTGAGCGGTGACCAACTGGTGGTATATGCAGCTAAGGAGTTCAAAGCAAGCCGAGTCGGTCTTGGCACGGATGTTGATGGTGTTTTGAACGATTCAGGAGTGGTGATACGAAACTTAACGCTACAGGATGTGGAGAAGCAGAATATAAAAGGGTCGGAGCATGTGGATGTGACGGGTGGGATGAAAGAGAAGGTAGAGTTATTGCTACAGCTTGCGGCGCGGTATAAAATACATTCTGTTCTTTTTAACGCTGCGGAAGAGTCAAATGTCGTTAAATTTTTGCGGGGTGATGACGATTTGGTCGGAACTATGGTAACTGGATGACTGCTGGGGACTTTTTATTCTATCTAAAGCATATTATTTCTATGATAAACATTTCTTTTTAAAAGAAAGGTTTTTTTAGCTCTGTGCATATAAATACCTGGACTTGATTACGCGCAAAACCGGTAAAATAAATACCGAGGAGAATAAAAGAATGGGCACAAAAGGCTACGGCAAAGCAAGCGGTGCAGGTACGATAATAAATGCAATAGCAACCTACAAAGGTTCTGCATTTGGCATCGAGTTATGGACGCATGTCGAAGTAGAACTCGGTGACGATTTCCGTGGTATCGCAGGCGAAATCGAACTGAACGAAGATGAGATAAGCGATACAAGCTTGATAGAACGATGCGTGGAGTTAGTACTGAAACGGTTTGGTTTACCCTTGCGAGGTTATGTAAAGACACAAAGTGACATACCAATAGGAAGCGGATTGAAGAGCAGCAGTGCTGCCGCAAATGCCACTGTGGTTGCCACTTTAGCGGCAATAGGCGAAAAAATGAATGTAGTAGACGCAATACGAATAGGAGTTCAGGCTGCGCTGGATACCGGTGTGTCCATAACCGGCGCTTTTGACGATGCCTGCGCGTCTTTGCTCGGTGGAGTCGTGATAACAGACAACAAAAAGTGTGAACTGATAAAGCGAGTAGAAAAGGATTCTGAAGTTATTATTTTAGTACCGCAAACGAAAGCGTTTACTGCGGATACCGATGTGAAACGGTCGAGGCTGATAGCGCCCTGGGTAAACATCGCGTACGATTTGGCATTGGAAGAGCGGTTTGAAGAGGCGATGACGTTAAATGGGTTTTTGTATTGTGCTGCGTTGGGTTTTGAACCTGTGCCGATGCTGAAGGCGTTGGAATGCGGCGTGAAAGGTATCAGCTTATCCGGAACCGGTCCTTCTTTTGTCGCTCTGGTGGACGAAGAAAAAATGGCGCGATTACAGGAGGCATGGGACGAGCTGGGAGTTGAAGGTACATTATTAAAGTCACGGATAAATAATCAGTCGCTTTATCCCATTTAATATCGCATGAACATAGTTTATAGAGGCTGCCCACAATTGAGAATGTTTTGAGATGAGAACAAAAAATCCAGAAATTTAGTATTATGATTTGAAGTTATCCCACTCGCATCAAAAAAAAAAAATCGACCAATCTTTTTGCAATTTATTGGCGGTACGAGTATAGTTTCAAATCTAAGTTCCTTTCACAAACTTTTTTTACTGAGATGTTTAAACCCTCAACCCACCGAGAATAGCGATAAACAACGCCGCTGCTATTATATCCGCAGTAGAACCCGGATTTATCCCTGCCTTTATTAACTCCTCATCAAACTGCTCTATCTCTTTAAGTTTGTAGCCTCCGCTTACAATTTCTTTCGCACGTTCCATCACGTATCTGCTCTTTTCCGCACCGAAACCCAATTTAACAAAGGTATCCTCGTCTTCAGAAAGCAACCTCAAATAGTCATGCGTTATGGCTTCGTTTATACCATTCTTCTCAGCGTGTTGTTTTATCCTCGCAGCGGACCTGAATGTCTTATCAAATCCCGCTACCAATTCGCGTGAAATTAAATCATACGCGGCAGATATGGTGAGTATGTCATAAAGCGATAGCTCCTTCTCTCGGATTTCCGTTAGCGATGCCTCGTCCATCACATCAAATTCCGGTACTTCGCTTCTTACTTTTACTTTCGCCTTCGGAAATGCCTTGTAAACCGCTATGGCATCTTCCACGTTCGTGTTTCGCATAATCTCGTCCGCTTTTTCTTTTAGCTCGTCCGGCTTATAACCTTTGCAAGCACCGGCAGACATAGCTAAAGGAACCAGCAGAAGTAATGCGCCGAAGTGCGTATTCCCGCCACGCTGCCACGCCATGCTCTCTGCCACGCCCTTACGGACCAGTTCGCCCACACCGTTTTCTTGCGCGGCTGCTGCTCTCAAGACCGGGTAAACTGCCACCGAAGACGCAAGGAAATGCGTATAGCTTGTATCCACGAAGTCGTGTGTTCGATCTATGTTACCGGGCTTTGGATATGCAGATACTTCTAATAGCAAAGCCAGTTGCGCACTTCTTGCGATGTAGTCCTCGTTGTTCATTGCATGAAAAAGTAGTTTTGGTTTTAAAAATGGTGCTTGTTTACCACGGAGCTCGTAAAGAACTCAGAGTGTCCGGGCAATCACCTATGTATCTACGCGCTCTCCGTGATCTCAGCGGTAAACAAATAAAAATGATTTGACATTAACTATTAGATTATGAGTAAAGGAAAGACAGTAAAAACAGAAAACGCAATGCCGAATTTACCCGGCTCGGTAATTTCAAAGACCCAAATCCGAGCACTTTTAAAGAATAAACCGCCTTTAATCGAGAAAATGGTTGACGTCAATACGCAACTGCAGCCAAATGGCGTTGACCTGACCGTAAAAGCAGTAGAAAAAATAGCGGGTGCCGGCTGTATTGATTTTAGCAACAGGGACCGAAAGCTGTCGGATACAGTAAAACAGGATTTTGATGCGGATTGGGTGTATTTATCGCAGGGGCAGTATAAAATAATCTTTAACGAAATAGTGCATCTGCCAAAGGATATGATGGCAATCGGTGCGCCTCGGACAAGTCTAATAAGATGTGGCGTTACAGTGGAAACAGGTATCTGGGACGCAGGTTACGAGGGCAGAAGCGAATCGTTGCTGGTTGTGCTTAACGAAGCAGGAGTACGAATAAAGAAGAACGCACGTGTGCTGCAGTTGGTATTCATCAGGTTATCGAATAAAATAGCGGAGGGTGAAGCATACGGTGGGATATATCAATCAGAGAATATAGGGGAACGACAGATGACTCTTGATGTGTAAATCTCGAAGATACAGGGTAGTTTCCTGTATCAGTTAAACCCAATATCATCATCTCTATCTCTATTTAAATCCAACGTTACGATGTAACACCACTAAATATCCGTGTATTTTTCACAGAAACTACCTACAATAGTCCTTTTCTCATTTTGATAGCGAATTCGCGCACTTTTTCAAAGTCCTTATCCTTTTGTGATTTGAAAAACGCATGCAAAATTATACGAACAACCTCTGACTTTGTCAGTTCGATGTCTTTTGAGTTACTTGCAATGTATTCCACGCGCTCTGCAATACTCACATCTACCCTTGTTAGTATTACTTTATCCTTTTCCATTAGTTGTTACATTGTAACAGTTGATATATATTCTTTTAATATCAAATCAGACAAAATTATCCCTCAGGCAACTACATCGGTTTTGGGTGCCTTTAAGTGCAGTACTTTCTTCTGAACGTGGCGTGTTTTGTCATTAAAGAAGTTTAATATGAGTTGTATACTATTCAATATCCGTCTGAATCTACATCTTAAATAAGAAGAAGTTCTACATTGTGTACCAGGACAAAGTAACGCTAAGTGGTATATTTGACGCTGCGACCGGGTCTGTGGCTGCTGATACCGTAGAGAAATCACTGTGTGTACCAGAATTTGAGGCTTTATTTACCATTATCGGATTGCTTACAGTAACACGCCTTTTTGAGAAGGAAGCTAAAAGAAATCCTCAAACGTCTTTTGCTTTTTTACCTCTTCCTTCTCATCTTCCTTCTTAACTTTCTCTACTTCTGATTCCACTTCCTTTAGTTTTATTGTCGCTGCTACCTTATCGCTTTTTTGAGGTATAGATACCGTTTCAACCACTTCCGTCTTTATCGCCCCCCTTTTTTCTGCGGTAATCGCCGTTGCATCCTGGTATATCTGCTTAGCTTTTTTAGTCCGCTCTTTAGCATCCATCTCAGTATCGCTCGTCAAAAACGCTATTTGCGGAACGTCCAACCGTAGTAATGCCGCCACATCCCTCGCTTTACTTTCGTTTCTAAAAGAAACTTTCAAAAATGGTATGATAAAAGATCGTGCATAGTGCAGCGATACTTTACAATACGCACCTATTTTCTTCGCTAGCTCCTCCTTTACCGCGGCATATTTACTGTCTTCTCCGTCTTGCGCCCGAGCGCGTTGCCATGGCGATTTATACTGGTAGTAACGACGCCGTGGTTGCCACCTTTGCCCTTCTTTTACCTCCTTTGTAGAGAACACGCCACAAGCCATTAAACTGGAAGCATATCGCCAGAACTTATAATTCTCACGACTGCGTGTTCTCCCTAAAAACGTATCCGCCCTGCTCAAATAATGCAAACCCCGCAAAAAGTTTTCTTCTTCTCCATCACCGTAGGCATTCGGTAAATTCGCATATATCCAGCTTATGGTCTCATCAGGTGTCTTGTCAAGACTATAAAGAGCGTAAAGAACCTCTTGCATCTCGTACCCACGACCATCCCCCGATTCACCGAATATTTTCTTCAACACCTCGAATATAGACTCTTCAACGTCTCGTTTCCCCGTTGCTATATCGCCTTTAACTACCCCCCTTCCGCTATCCAATATGGAAATCGCCTGCAGGTCGTTTATTGCCGACCGCAAATCGCCATTAGCGTTCTCTGCTAAAACGCGCAGCGCTTCCTCTT
This sequence comes from Candidatus Methanophagales archaeon, assembly GCA_029241965.1. Lineage (GTDB taxonomy): Archaea > Halobacteriota > Syntropharchaeia > Alkanophagales > Methanospirareceae > QENJ01. Next base: position 17,711 of record JAPWVK010000060.1, on the reverse strand, counting down.
CTACCGTTATTCCTTCCACTGCGCTTAATCGTTTAAGCACACGAACAACTCTCTCGGATCTTATCTTTTGAAACCTAATTACCTTACAATTACGCTGTAAGGGCTTTCCCATCTTATATAAATCATTTGCAATGAGGATAATTGGCTGTGTGCTTCTTTTCACTATCTCTGTTATCGCTTTGGTGCCACCACGGTCTTCATTGCCATGCAGGTTATCCGCCTCATCCAGAATGATTAACCGTGTTGTCCTGCTGAATGTATTACTTGTAGAAGCAGGACCCACGATACTTTTTATCACCCCTTCGCTCCTCTGGTCTGAAGCGTTTAGCTCTATAACCTCCCATCCTTTCTCTGACGCAAGAGCGTACGCTGCTGACGTCTTACCACAGCCAGGGGGTCCGTGAAGAATGGCTGCTTTCCTCGACTTTACTTTATGGATACTCTCAGCCCACTCTTTTAGATCTTCTGCCGCTTTTACGTTGCCCACAACCTCTATTAGCTTCTTTGGACGGTATTTCTCGACCCATTCCTCGCTGCTTCTTTTCGTTGTCATTACACGAAAGACACAAATCTAATCTAATATATCTTTGAAAATAGAAAAGTTCTTAATGTAAGACGCAAAAAACACCAAATAGTAAAAATGGGCGAGAATAAAGCGGGAAAGGGAAAGGAGAGAGCAGCGGAATCGGTATCTTCTTTGATAAAAGACGGTATGGTGGTGGGTCTCGGCACGGGTTCAACGGCAGAAATGGCGGTAAGAATGATAGGCAACAAGATAAAGGAGGAAGACCTCGAGATTTTCGGTGTTCCTACTTCACTCAAAACCGAGATGATCGCGATAGAATGCGGAATTCACGTTACTACACTTTCTGAGCATTCGTCTTTAGACATTTGTATAGATGGTGCGGACCAGGTGGATTCTCAACTGAATCTGGTCAAAGGTGGCTGGGGGTCTCATACGAGGGAGAAGATAGTATCGTACGCCGCGAAAAAGCTTATTATCTATATTGATGAAGCTAAATTAGTGGAAAAGCTAAGTATGCCTGTTCCGTTAGAAGTTTTACCATACGCCGTGAAAGTGGTGGAGCAGCAGGTAAAAGAGCTTGGTGGTGCGCCTGTTTTAAGGAACGAGGGAAATAGAGGTGGCTATTTTATAACAGAGGGTGGGAATCTGGTAATAGATGCAGATTTTGGTGTTATAACTAATCCAGAAAAGTTGAGTGCTGCTCTTTCTTCTGTTGTCGGCTCGGTCGAACATGGGATATTCACAAATGCCGTTGAGGTGCATGTAGGCAGCGAAAAAGGAGTGAAGATATTAAAGAGAAGTATTTTGTAAGTAGAGAGATTAAGAACATGGAGAAAAGGGAGGTTATAGAAAAATGAAAGTGTTGGTAAGCCCGAAGGATATTGAGGAAGCGAAGGCAGTGATTAGTGGAAATGCGGATATTGTAGACGTGAAGAATCCGAAAGAGGGGTCTTTAGGTGCTAATTTCCCGTGGGTTATAAAATCAATAAAACAATTGGTGGAAGAGAAAGGAAATGGAATGAAAATGAGTGCGGCAATCGGCGATTTTGATTATAAGCCGGGGACTGCGTCTTTAGCGGCCTTAGGTGCTGCAGCCTCAGGTGCGGAATACATAAAAATCGGGTTGCACAAGATAAAGACGAGAGAAGAAGCGATTGATTTGCTTACCGGCGTGGTTAAAGCGGTAAAGGACTTCGACCCGACGAAAAAAGTCGTTTCGGCTTTCTATGCCGACTACAAACGAATAAACTCGATTTCACCTTTTGAAATTATAGAAATAGGTAAAGAAGTGGATATAGATGTGGCGATGGTGGACACAGGAATAAAGGATGGGCGGACAACGCTGGAATTTTTGAGCGAGAACGAACTTAAGTCTTTTGTCTCAGAGTCGAAATCGCTTGGACTGGTGACTGCGCTTGCGGGTGCACTAAGATTTGAGGATATTCCTGTAATAAAAGAGATAGACCCCGATATACTGGGTGTTCGAGGTATGGTCTGTGGCGGTGACAGGGACGATAGCGTAAAGGTAGAGTTGGTGACAAAATTGAAGAAGATGGTTGCGGAGTGAGCAATTAATAAGAGATGTGAGAGGGCACTAAAGCAAATATATACAGGCAGAAATTGATTAACTCATTGATTATTGTAATGCTTATAGTAGAATGAAGCGGATTTTTCACGTTGCGGACACACACATAGGCTATTCGGCGTACCGGAAGATAGATGAGGCAACCGGCTTGAACCAGCGAGAAGTGGACGCCTACGAAGCATTCAAACAATTTGTGGATTATGCACTAAAAGAGAAGCCTGACGCCGTATTACATGCAGGCGACCTCTTCGATTCCGTGCGACCGACGAATCGTGCTATCTCTTTCGTACTCTGCCAGTTGATACGATTAAGTGATGCAGGTATTCCATTTGTGGTGATTTCAGGCAATCATGAGACGCCTCGTTTAAAGGAGACGGGCAGTGTCCTCAGCCTGTTTGAGCATATTCCTGGAATACACGTGATTTATGAGTCTAATTATAAAATCGTTGAGTTGGATGGCATAAGTGTCCATGCTGTCCCGCATTGCGATGATATAGAAGCGGAGAAGAAGAAACTAAAGCCGAATAACGCTGGTTCCAATATCGCACTACTGCATGCCAGCGTTCAGGGTGCGGGACAGCCCACTTTCCTGATGGGCGAATTCAACGAGCAAATTGTCAGCATTGATGACTTAACTGGTTTTGACTATATCGCTTTAGGGCATTTTCACGGATGCACGAAAGTAAGAGCAAACGCATACTACGCCGGCTCCACAGAACGATTCAGCTTCAACGAGGTGAATGACGCTAAAGGCTTCTTAGAAGTCAACCTAATAGAAAATGGTGGAACTGAGGTCATATTTCAGCCCTTAAGTATACGGGAGATGGCGGATTTGGAGCCGATTGTTTGTAGCGGTCTCAATGCGCAGGAGATAGGAACTGCTATAAAACATCGCATCCAGGAATGCAATCCGCAAAATAAAGTAGTGCGGTTAAAAGTGCAGGATATACCCCTGCATGTGTACCATTCACTGGACTTTGACGATTTTAAGCGGTTGACGAAGTCCGCAGTTCATTTCGAGATAAAATATGAATTCCGGATGGATAGTGAGTTACCGTATGCTGAACAGCCAGCTTTTCATTCGTTACATACCGAGTTCGAGAAGTTTATCGGCAAGTACACGATAGGAATGGATGTGGATACAGGGAAGCTAAAGGCGCTGGGGATGAAGTATATGCAGGAATGGGAGAAAGATAACGAAGAAGAGGGCTGAAAAGCATCCACCTTCTTTAGTTATTATTTTATTGTGAAAGAGAGATATGTTAAAGCAAGGAGGATAGAAAAGTCCCGTGGTGTAGTGGTCAAGCATACCGGCCTTTGGAGCCTGTGACAGAGGTTCGAATCCTCTCGGGACTATTATTTTAGTACCCTGAATCAAAAGAGATTTTAGAGTGATGATTAAAAACGGAAAAACGTTAGAACGCTGCAAATTGGTAAAAGCCCCTGCACTTGCCGGTCCGGGGTACGGGTGCGCTCCTGACGCACGCCCAATACGGGAGCATATCGAAAGAGGAGTGGTAGTTATAGATAAACCCGCGGGTCCGACATCGCACGAAGTTGTTGCGTGGGTAAAGGAGATACTGAAATTAAAGAAGGCAGCGCATACGGGGACACTGGACCCGAATGTTACTGGCGTGCTGCCGGTTCTGCTTGGAGCGACAAGGAAGTTATCAGATAGTTTCGTTTGGGACAAGGAGTACGTATTCGTGATGAAACTGCATGGCGCGGTTGATGAAGCAGAGCTGAGAAAGGTAAGTAAAGAATTCGTAGGGAAGATATACCAAAAGCCGCCATTGAAATCCGCTGTTAAGAGAAGGATAAGGGTGAGAACCGTGCGTTACATAGAGATAAAGGAGATAGAGGGGACGGATGTATTGATGAAGGTGAGTTGTGAAGCAGGAACGTACATAAGAATGCTCTGTCACCATATCGGGCTCGCATTGGGCGTGGGCGCGCATATGTTACAGTTGAGAAGGACGAAATCATTCCCATTCGATGAGGATAAGATCACGAAGCTACAAGACCTGAAGGATGCGTATGTGCTTTATGAAGGAGGGGATGAGAGCCTTCTCCGCGAACTAATCATGCCGATGGAATATACGCTGGGGCATCTGCCGTGCATAATAGTAAAGGATACCGCGGTTGATGCGATATGCCACGGCGCGGATCTCGCAGCACCAGGTATTTCAAGGATAGAAGAAGGAATAAATATAGGGGATCGTGTAGTATTATATACGCTAAAAGGGGAAGCGGTATGCAGAGGCAAAGCAAAGATGAGCACCGAGAGTATGTTCAGAGCCAAGGAAGGAATATGTGTAGACGCGGAGAAGGTGTTTATGAAGCCCGGGACATATATGAAAGGTTGGGGTGATAAAGAGACAGGATAGAACAAAGGAGCCGAGGTGGCTGAGTGGAAAGGCGCAGGCCTGGAATTTACAGGGCCAAACTGATAGCCTGTGTTCCGAAAGGGACTCAAGGGTTCAAATCCCTTCCTCGGCGAAAAATACTCTTTTTAGATAAAACATATTTCTTTGGTAAAGCAGTTATTAAAAGAAACGCAAAATGAGCGAAGAAGGGGAGAAGGCAGAAGGAGTGGAAGAAGAGGATTTCCGGCATATAGTCCGGATTTTAGACACCGACTTGGATGGTAACAGGCGCGTGGCATATTCGCTCTGTGGGATAAAGGGAATAGGAAGAAGAGTGGCGAGGACAGTAGTCATTACTGCGGGTGTAGATCCGAATGCGAAGATGGGCAATCTATCAAACAGCGATATAGAGAAGTTAAAAACAGCAGTGGACGGTGTGGAGAAACGATTGCCTTGGTGGATGCTGAACAGGAGAAAAGATTTGGTTAGTGGTGAGGACAAGCATATAATGGGCTCTGACATGGCGTTGAAGTTCAGGGATGACATAAATTTGTTGCGTAAGATACGGTCTTATCGTGGAATACGACATGAGAGGGGGCTGAGAGTGAGAGGACAAAGGACAAAATCAACAGGACGAAGAGGAATGGTGGTAGGCGTGGTGAGAAAGAAGATTTTAGCGAAGACAGGCGGAGGTAAGCGAGATGGGGCATCCTAAGAAGAGTAAGAAGACGTACGAACGACCAAGAAGACCCTGGGTGTTGCAAAGGATAAAAGAGGAGCGGGAGTTAGCAGAGAAATACGGACTAAAGAACAAGCGAGAGATATGGAAAGCAGCGAGCATAATAAAGAAATATCGGCGTGAAATAAGAAACATCTTAGCGGAAATAGCAGGTATGAAACCCTCAGAACATACGATGAATAAGGAAGCGGCTATCTTAGCGAGCTTGAGGCGGAAAGGAATGTTGGGTGAAGGTACGAACTTGGAGGATGTTCTGGAGTTGGACGTGCAGGATATCATGGAACGGCGGCTGCAGACCTGCGTACATAAAAAGGGGCTGGCGAATTCGCCGAAACATGCCAGACAACTCATCGTTCACGGGCATATCGCGGTTAATAATAGGCGAGTCACCATTCCTTCTTATATAGTGAACATGGAAGATGAAAGGGGAATTGGCTTTTATGAGCATGCTCCGGCTTCTATTACGTCCATCGGCAGTGAGCAAGGCGAGGGAATAGAAGAGGGCAAGGAGAAATAATATAACGAGGTTAAATAATGGTAGAAGAAAAATGGGTAATTGCACATATCTTCTCTTCTTTTAATAATACTATCATCACGATTACCGATATGACCGGTGCGGAGACGATTGCAAGGGCTTCTGGTGGTATGGTAGCAAAAGCGGACCGTGATGAGAGTTCTCCGTATACTGCGATGCAGATGGCGGCACAACTTGCGGAGAAATTAAAAGAGCGGGAAATAAGGGGTATTCATGTGAAGGTAAAAGCGGCGTCGGGGCGTAAGTCGAGAACACCCGCACCCGGAGCACAAGCAGCGATTCGGGCTTTTGCCCGTGCAGGATTGCGAATAGGTAAAATAGAGGACGTGACTCCAGTACCGCATGACGGAACGAAGCGTCCTGGCGGGAAGCGAGGCAGGAGAGTTTAAGTAGGTCAAGCGTGCAAAAAGAAGGTGCATAGCAGTTTTTAGTAAAGGTTTTGCGGAGCAAAAAGTGTATGGAAGTAAAAATATTGGAACGCGAGGAGAATGAGGTAATAATTGTGCTTTCGGGTGTGAAAGTGCGGTTTGTAAATGCACTGAGGAGGGCAATGATTGCAGAAGTGCCGAAGCTTGCGATTGATGAGGTAAACATCTATGAGAACAACTCTTTATTATACGATGAGCAATTGGCGTTGCGTCTTGCGTTGACACCCTTGAAGACGGATGATCTCAGTGCTTATAGTGCTGAAGACCAAATTTCTCTGACTTTGAAAGCGGTGAGTCCAGAAAGAGAGGGATATACAATGGTTTATTCCAAGGAACTCATCTCGTCAGACCCTCATGTAGAACCCGCATTTGAGAACATTCCCCTTGTGAAGCTGATTTCTACTGAGAGAGAGATTAGTGGTATGAGAACGGTCGCACGACAAAGCCTCTCTTTTGAGGCTATTGCAAGACTGGGCAGGGGGAAAGAACATGCGAAGTGGCAGCCTGTGACCGTGTGTGGCATGAAAAAGATGCAGAATCAAGGTGAGCGGACGAAGGCAGATAAGAAGTCGTTATTATTCAGTGTAGAGGGAGACGGTTCCGTGCCGGTAGATGAGATAGTAATAGAAGCGGCGAGGATAATGCGAGAGAAATGTGAGATGGTAGTAAATGAATTGACGAGTCAGTAGTTATCAACTAATTACAAGAAACCACGTGGAAATTGAAAATAAAAGCGATAATACCGTTCAAGAAGAAAGGCGCGAAATCGAGATTAGGCTCGTTTTTAAGCGAAAAAGAGCGTGAAGAACTCGCTATACGAATGTTAACGGATGTTTTAGTTGCGTTATCAAAATCGGAGATAGGGAAAATCGAGATAATTACAACATGCACCAGGGACGAGCTAATAGGCGAATTGAGGTTATCGCATCGTGACTTAAAGTCAAAACTGAGTGTAAGAGCGGATGCAAGGGGCCTGAACGAAATGCTGAATGAACTATTAACAAGAGAAGAAGAGCCAATGCTGATAATAATGGCAGATATTCCGCTGGCAACGCCCGAGACTATAAATGAAATTATCCGGCACGAGGAGGATGTAGTAGTGATGCCAGGAAGAAATGGCGGTACAAACGCTTTATTTCTGCGACGACCTCACGATTTCGCCGTATCTTACTATGGAATTAGCTGTTTGGAGCATATAGAGACTGCGAAGAGGCGTAATTTGAGTTACGCGGTTCATGACTCCTTTTTTATCGGTGCGGATATAGACGAGGTAGAAGACCTGATAGAATTATTGATTCACGGCAGAGGTGCTTCGGTGGAATACCTACGAGAAATTGGCGTTCGTCTTCGTGTGGATAAAGCGGCAAAGGTGAGGGTGAGCGTGGAGCGAACTTCATCTTAGGCTTCATCCCTGAAGTGTCCGTAACCACATTCAAAACAAACAGATTTACGAACCCCTATGAGTGGAGAGTTAATCATGTATCGCCTCAAGCACATATTTAAAAAATAAAAAAGGAATGAGTTCTTTCATTGTTTATACTCATCCCCCTATCTCTATTGTGTACTCAAAGTCTTGTACGTTAATCGGCAGTATCTTCAGTGTCCAAATACCACCTGTTGCGTTAGTTACCTTGTATGTTTTGCTGTATTCTGTGTACCTCACGTGATATGGTTCTTCACTTGCAGTATCTCCGGGATAATATGGTTCATATTTCATACCCACGCTTACTTCTCTTTTCTTGACCGTTTTTGACAACTCTGGTGTCACTTTTTCGCCACCTGGATTTGACAGTTCAACATTGAAAGAAGGTTCTTCTTCCGCTCTATTGTAGCTATCGTGTTTGTACCCCCGGGCGGTGACCATGACGCTGATCGCCTCTCCTTGTTCAACGGTAAAATTATCACTGTATGACGTTGTGGGTTGTTTCCAGACCTCTATGTTCATGTTCACCATTTGGTCCCATTCCGGAACCGAGGGGTCGTCTATGTTTAGATTTATTTCAGTCTTGTACCATCCAAATGCATCTTCTGGCACATCCAGAGTCACCGTTACCGTTGCCTTTGAGTTCGCCAGCACATTTGCAGGTGCCTCTATCGTTAGCCAATCATCGGGAACCCTGCCTTCGTTGTATCCATAGGGAAACGGAACAAGTACAGGCCGCTCTATTATCCACTCTTTTTCTCCCCCTATCTCCGGATTTATTGCAATCACGTTGTCGCCTATATTTTCAAGCTGTATCTCATATTCGTAACTCTGGCCTGCCTTTACCCTGTCGCTTATGTATCGAGGCAAAAAGTAAATCTTCGGTGGTGTCCAGACGTTTATTGATAATTCACAAGCGTTCACGTACGCCGGAAACTTCTCAGGATAAGGCATTGACCACGTATCATTTGTGAATACGATTTGAGCGTTGTAATACCCAATTTTCGCATCGTCTGGTATTTTTACCGTAACGTTGTACTCTTGCTTATCACCCGCCGCTATCTCTGCACTCCTTGGCTCAACAGTTATCCAGTCTTCTTCAAGGCAGGGATCACAATATGGCGGTATTTCTATGTGTACCTGCGTGGATACCGACTTGTTTTCACCATGTTTTACTGTTACTATAAACTCTTCTTTATCTCCGGGTTCCATCTCAAACCGCTCGTATCCCGGCGAGATTAGTAATCGGGTGTAATTGACGTCCGTGGGCTCTTCTGGCAGTTTTGGTGGTTTTGGCGTTTTTTCACTAGGATATTCGGGAGTAGGTTCTGGAGTGGGCCTATATTGCTTTGGGTAGACTTTAGGAGTAACTACTCGTGGATAAATATGAACACCACCACCATCTCCTGCTATTCGGGGCTGTCGCATCGTATCCCACTGGAATACTCGTGGCTGATCCTTTATTGTTGCCTGTGTGGAAATACCCTGGGTAATGACAGTTCCAACAAGCAGTATCGCAAGCAAGACCGCGACTGAAACTACTATCTTCTTTTTCGCTAACATCTTTTTTTTTTTATTACCTCCTACCACCTGTGTAAGAATAAAGGGGTATATATAGTTTTTGGTGATCGTGAGTCGGTTCGTATTAAGTGCGCGCGGTAGTTTTGCTAAACAAACGTTTCTTTTTTAATTCGTATAGCGATTTTTAGCATATCCCGTAAAAAACAGTAACTTTTATTACTTCGGGCTTATCTTCTTCATTGAGGTAAAAGAAAATGGAATTAGAAGGAGTAGAGATAGAGGATACATTTGCAGAGGCGTTTCCGATAAAGGTTGCGCGTGTATTGATAACGGCGGTGAATGAGAAATGGGCGCTGGAAGCGGCGAAGGAGATGACGGGTTTCGGCACGTCGGTTATAATGTGCCCTGCGGAGGCGGGAATAGATAAAATAGTAGCCAGTAGTGAGACCCCGGACGGAAGACCCGGTGTTTATGTAATGGTTTGCACGTTTGGTTATAAAGCACTGGACGAGCAATTGCTTGCAAGGATAGGACAATGCGTCCTCACCAGTCCAACAGCGGCGGTATTTAATGCTCTGGAGAACGGCGAGAAGGATTTCAACACAGGCTTCAAGTTAAAATTCTTTGGCGATGGATTTGAATCCGAGGAGGAACTCGGCGGTAGAGAGGTGGCGAGAGTGCCGATAATGGGTGGCGAGTTTGTGATAGAGAAGAACCTGAGCGCAAAACCAGGCGTTGCCGGTGGTAATATCTTTATCCTTGCAAAGGACCAGATGTCCGCGTTGACAGCGGCTGAAGATGCTGTTTCTGCTATCAGGCAGGTAGAAGGCACGATAACGCCGTTCACGGGTGGCGTAGTCGCATCGGGCTCGAAACCCAGCTCAAACAAATACAAGTTCATGCATGCTACGATAAATGAGAAGTTCTGCCCCACATTAAAAGACAAAATAGAAGACTCAGAACTGCCCGCGGATGTAAACGGTATCTTTGAGCTTGTGATAAACGGGGTTAGCGAAGAAGCGGTTAAAGAAGGGATGAAAGCAGGGATAAAAGCGGCGGTGAAGGCTCCGGGCGTGGTGAAGATAACGGCAGGAAACTTCGGCGGTAACCTTGGCAAGTACCATCTCCAGCTTAAGGATGTGTTAGGGTTATAACAGAATCAGCCTTCGATAAGGGGAGGATTAAACGCTCATACAGAGCTAAATCCTTTTCCTCTATTTTTCTGATGCAGTTTTTATATTTCTCATGTCGTGGGTAAAAGATATACAATGGACCGGTTCACACATGTGAATTTAGGAAAAGCATTATTATTAAAAAGTGGTCTTAACACGGAATTTAGTGATTGGGCAAACGCTCCAGATTACGATTCCGAATTTTTACACCGCTATTGGTACCACAGATTTAGTGTACTCGATAAAATCGTTCGGGTTGGACAAGAGCATGGTTTAAGAAAAGGTGGTGAAACCGCCATTGCTTTATGTGTTATTTCACATTTCTGGAATGATATTTTCAATGCACCGATATGGTGTTTTGGTTTTCCTTTTGCTGCATATTATGTTAAAATCGTCAAAGCAGAAGATTATGACATTGCGGAGCTCAAAAAGGATATGAACGCTTTAAGTTTCCCGGATGTAGCAAATGCACCAGTTAAAAAATATTTTGAAAAGTCAACTAAGTTGTTTAACGAGGATCTTAACGGATACAATGCCGCTGAATTAATTTATGGGTTGGTTTCTTTAACTGCTAATGCTCGTATCTTATTTAAAGAAGGAGGTAAGGCTAAAGCATTAAAATTCGTTTCAAAATTCATTGACAAACCGATAACAGAGGTTGATTTAGCGGATTTTTACGAGTTCCAGAATAAATACGCAAAAATAATAATAGATACAGCTAAACAGATTTGACAACGTTGCGTGCTTTCGCTAACATTGGTGTAGAATAAGTTAGAAGGATGAAAACCGAAATTATAAAGGAGAAACTCACGGAATTAGAAGACAGGATAGTACATCGGTTCAAGAACATCGCGCTTCTGGAAGAGGCAATAACCACGAGTTCGTATGCCGCCAGTTCTTTAAATTATCAAAGACTCGAATTCCTTGGGGACCGTGTAGTTAGTCTAATATTGGCAGAGAAACTTATCATGTCAGAATCACTTGACGAAGGGGAAATGACTTTTTTGAAGTCAGAACTTGAAAAGAACAAGCAGTTGGCGGATTTTGGTGAGAAGATTGATCTAAGAAATTATATCCAAGCTGGCGAGCAGAGAGAGCAGATAAGCAAAAAAGTTATCGCAGATGTATTCGAAGCTATTTGCGGGGCAATATATCAGGATACTGAGGAAACAGTCAGGCTAAAGGAAGTGGAGAGATTCTTACAGAAATTTAACATTTCAGAGCGGATAAAAGAGGAAATGCGTACTATGGGCGACTTCCTCCCGATTAGAAACCAGTTTGAGAACAAATTCCGTGAAATAAACCGTTGCAACCCGGATATGAAATTTCTGTACAGTTCAGAGGGTGAGGCGCACCAGAAACGCTGGCGAATAGATAAATGTTTGATTAAGGATAATCAAACGGGTGAATATGTCACCCTAAGAGATGTTAAAAACGATAAATGGTTCGATAGTAAGAAGGATGCCCAAATGGATGCAATTACGCAGGCGTATAGATATATGGAAGAAAAGGAGTGGAAATTGAGTTAAGAGCACTTTCTTTTTAACACTGTTAAAAAAGTGTTTACAAAATTCTTTTCCTAAAGAAAGACCTTATGCGAACATTACCCCCATCTCCTTCATATTCACGTAATTTCTATGCTCATCACCCATCATCTTCTTTATTGCCACATCAAATTCATCCATTCCTATCGCTTTCTTGTTCTTTTTTACCGCCATCATTCCCGCTTCGGTCGCTATTGCTTTTATGTCTGCACCTGTGGCATTTTCAGTAAGTGCCGCTAAAAGATTAAAATCCACGTCCTTCTTCAGTTTCATCTTTGATGTGTGTATCATAAATATCTCCATCCTTGCGTCAATATCGGGTAGCGGTGTTTCTATGATGCGATCGAATCTCCCGGGGCGGAGTAAAGCGGGGTCAAGAATATCCGGGCGGTTCGTAGCTCCTATTATTCGAACGTTTCCCCGTGTATTAAAGCCATCTATCTCGGCTAAAAGTTGCAGCATCGTCCGTTGCACTTCTCGCTCGCCTGAAGTGCCGTCCTCCACCCTACGAGCCGCAACCGCATCCAGCTCGTCAATGAACACTATGGAAGGCGCCTTCTCTTTAGCCAGTGCAAATAACTCCCTCACTATCCTCGCACCCTCTCCTATGTATTTCTGCACTAATTCTGAGCCGACAATTCGTATAAATGTAGCAGAAGTACGTTTTGCAACTGCCTTTGCAAGCAATGTCTTGCCTGTGCCAGGCAAACCTGTCAAAAGAACGCCTTTTGGTGGCTCCACGCCTACGCGCTCAAACCTCTCCGGTGCTGTCAGTGGCAACTCAACTACTTCCCTTATCGCCTCTATCTGCTCACTTAATCCCCCTATCATGCTATAATCAACATCCGGAGATTCTATCACTTCCATACCGTGCACGGCTGGATCTTTTGCAGATGGCAGCACGCTTACCACAGCCAGCGATTGCTGATTCAGCCCAACCTGAGCACCCGGAACGGCTTCTGCTGCATTTATAAACTGCGAATACGTCACAACGAATTTAGGTCCCGTACTGCTTCGTACTAACATCCTTTTATCATCTATTTTGTTTACAACCGTCCCAACGATCAACGGAGGGTTCCGCAACTTCTCCAGTTCCGACTTTAACTTCCTTATCTCCCTCTCGTATCGGACTCGCATATCCTGATGATATCGCCAGTCTCGCTCTATTTTCCCAAGCTTTTCCTTAAGCAGGATGTTCGTATCTTCTAACTGCTTCATCTTGTCCTGCATGAATCTTGAATAATCATCGCCATACGATACACTTCCGCCGCTGCTCGATTTCATTTTACCACCATTACTTATTCCTTCTACTTCTTATATATAAATGGACAGGAACGAAAATGACTGAGTGTGAGATATGTGGTGCGGAGATAAGAGGAAGAGCACAATACATCTCCATAGGCGCCTCAAAGTTAAAGGTGTGTAGCGCGTGTGCGCGACATGGAACGGTGGTGGTAGAAGAGAAGAAGGCGAAATTGGGGCGGTCCGAAGAGGCGAAGAAGACGAAATTATATGAACGGATGGACCACGAGATAGAAGAGGGGCTGGAACTTGAGGAGAATTATGGCAGGAAAGTAAGAGACGCACGGGAGAGAGCAGGGCTCAAACAGACAGAACTTGCGAAAAGGATAAATGAGAAGCAATCCTTGTTGCGGAAGATAGAGAATGAGGAGATAACCCCCAGCGACGATGTGATGCGTAAAATAGAGCGGGTTCTTAAGTCATTTATTTAAATTTACAAGGCGTTGTGGACAGCGAAGAGGAAAGAAATAGGATAGCAAACATTTTTTCTGAACAAGAAAGCATAATATTCAACTCAACTTAATTATTGACACAGATTAACGCAGATTAACGCAGAAGAAATCAAATCTGTGTAAATCCGTGTAAATCGGCGTCCTAAATAGATAGAAGTTATACTTTATATACAAAAACAATCTAAACTTTCCGCACTACATGCACGCCCACAATCATCGGATACGCACCATATTCCAGTCGGTCAGCGCCATAATCGCTATATGTAAGGCCTATTGCGAGGTACGTATCGTTCTTCTTTAAATACCTGAGCATTCTCCAGCCATAAGTCCAACGATGTCGCTTCTTCAGCTCGTTCCAGATTTTGTAGAAGGCATCGCATCTGCATGACCATCTCCTGTATATCCTGCCTGAAGAATCTCTGAAGTTAAACCTGATATACACCTCATGGCTCTTCGGCCCCGTTCTCTTCCGCACTCGCTCTTCATACACATGCAAAATGCGTGGTTTTATCAATCCTAAGCTTCTGTCCCCTTTGAATACGGCATCCACAGAATCGTCCATATTCCTTTCTAAGAATTCACGCTTCTCTTCTTTGTTCAGTTCCCTCTCCACGCCTTCGCCGTAAACAAAGAATCGGTCCTCATGCCGTGGACGTCTGCCTCTCCACTCGTCAACATAAATTTTCGTGATGCCGAGGTTCTTGAAATTTTGACTTTCAGAGCAGAAGACATCGTTTTCATAAACGCCCTGCGGTCTTATCCATTCACCGTTTTCATCTATGCCTGCGATGCAGACCTGCCCGCCCTCAGGCCTCGCAACAGCCAATACGGTGAGATTCAACGGAGGTGCATAACTTAACGCAGCGATATTCAATGCGATTGTATTTATCTGCGTGTATCTACCGGCATTTGCTCTTTTCGCGCCTCCTTTATTATTTCCGGTGGGAAGATGCGCGTTCTCTATTCTCAGCATGTCGCCTACTTTTATATCGCCACGAAGCACGAGTTCTGCTTTTTCCGCCCACAATGATACCCTACGGTAATCAAAAGCATCTGCTATTATTAGGTCAACGACTTTTTTGGTGCTCTCTGCGATTTCTACTTCTCTTAAAGGTATAATCCGAAGTACTTTGCCGGGTATGTGCACCATTGTACCTATTTACTATTGGGCCAAATGTACCCACGAAGTGGGGGCACCCGAAGGGCAGTTGCGAACGAAGTGAGCAACTGTTTGGACCAATACTAAATTTGTATTTGTATAGCTAACTAAAAAACCACGAGATTTCACAAGATTAACACAAGAAATGGGGATTAGTAGGGGTGGGCGGAACTATTCGATATAATCACCCAATAGAGTAATAAAAACCGATTCCAATCATTGTTCTCTCGTGGAAATCTGTGTAATCTTGTGGTTAGCTAAACAATTACCTAAATTTAATAGATGAAAAACATATAATTTTAGTAATGACCACTTTAGGATTGCTAATTCATGGACCGGAAGTAATAGACGAAGGCGAAGCGAACGAAGCAATAGAAACGCTAATAAAAGCAGGATTTGAAGTAGAAGCGACTTTGGGTGGGATAACTGGTAAGACTGCGGTTATTGATGCCGGCCTACAGCACGCGATAGACATAAGCAAGGATATGAAACCGTCTGAAGTGGTGGAGTATTACTTAAAGCGAGGAATAGACTTTATCATGCTGGTGAACCATGCAAAGACCGAAGAGAGTGGATTCATGCTTGGCGAGGGTATTCTAAGGAATTTTATTGCTAAATGTGATTCGGAGGAAAGTTTTTCGTTTGTGCAATTAGAATACAGCAACAGGATTAGTATACGATGGTTTGTGAAGTCAGGAGATGAGAACATATTTAGAAATATAACGGGCGTTTTTACTGCGTTTGATGAGCGAGAACCGTACAAACTCCAATCAAGATGCAAAAAAGAATCGAATCTGGTGTACAGGGAGATAAGAGGAGTGCATCCAGGTGAGAAAATCGTGGTGGACGGTGTTATTGTTGGGACGACTTCGCGTGGCGATAGTGTTACACTGGTCGCAAGAGAGGGGAAGCTTGTAAATATCCTCGGCGGCACGTTGATAGAGCACAACCTTGAGAAGTTGCCCCCATTGGAGCTGGAGAAAGAGCTGATAAAAACAGCAAGCGTAATCCGGAGGACGAAACCGAAGTTGATAGGGGATGTGCAGAGGAAAGGAAAGAGGAAGGGGGTAGCATGTTTCTTCTACACCGTGGATAAACTTTTCCCGAAGATGGAGGAGCGGGATGATGATATTGGAGTTGCAGTGACCATAGGGGACGACACAACAGGCATTGCCGGCGACATACTGAAGCGATTTGGTATTCCCATGATAGGCATTACAGACGGTGATGCGGATGGATTGATAGAGGGTATAGAAACAGGGGCACTGGAAGAATACGCAAAGTTCATGCCGCATGATTCGGTGATAATAAGATTAAAGCCGGAAAGAGACGACATTATCGGTGAGAGGATAAGGGCTGAGATTTTTAAGGGTGGCGATGAAATCGAGCTGGAAGGGGATCTCGAGAAGCAATTTGAGGTTTTGAAGTCGCGAATACAAGAAATCGCAAAAGATGATATTATCGGTGTGTTAAGTTCTCCGGCCTCGGGCAAGGAAAGATTTAGCGTTCCACAACGCCTGTAATATTATCAATTACGGCAAACGAAGAAAACCATACTAAAATCAGTTCCTAAATCGTAATTGTTTAGCTAACCACAAGATTTCACAGATTTCCACGAGAATAGAAGGATAGTAACCAGATTTTAATATACCATAGACCACATTATCCCACATTATCCCACATTAATCCCAATTTCTTGTGTTAATCTTGTGGAATCTCGTGGTTTTAAAAAATCGCTATACAACTACCCTAAATCTTTTGTTCATAAAGCTCTTGTTTTTATACTTTTGCCCCATAGTGTGTACGATACACCAAACACTCTGAGCGTATCAGAACTCTGCCGCAATCGGATTTGGGTTATAATATAAGCCTGCAACCCGATACGCACTGTTATGCAACGCCCGCTACTTAAATATTTCTTCGATAATCTCTGCAGCATCCTGAACAAATTTTGGACCCAGCGTCTCAAAGAGTTTCTTCTCGTTTGCCTGACTCATTCCATCAGGGATGCTTATATCACAACCGAGCAACTCTTTACATAGAATCTCGCTACAAATTCGTTAACGAGTCTATAAGTCTCTTCTTTTGCCACAGCATCGTCAACGCTTGTCATTCCGTGTTTTAATCCGATGAGCATAAACGCACCGGTCACTGCACCACATGTTTCTCCTCTGCGACCCATACCACCACCGAAAGCACCGGAAACTCTTAAGGCAGTTTCACGAGTTAACCCGAATTGTGTATCGTAAGTTGAGAGCAATGCTTGTGAACAGCTAAAACCTGTTTTAAAACGAGAAACCGCACGTTCAACTCGATTCATATTTCGTGCCTCCAACATTTAACTGTAACTTTAACCTCTTTTCGTAATAGGTTCTTCAGATAGTTTGTGTTCTATCTTTTCCAGGGGGTTTTTTGATTTTCGGAGTTTTTCTGCGAGTTTTGTTTTTTGTTCTTCCTAGCTTTCATATCACTAAATTTAGTATTATCTATACGAACAAAAAAAGTAAGAAAAAACAATGAATACACAAAAGGAGGCATCTTAAGTGCTCATACTAAAACCTATTCCTAAAAATGGTTAAAGTTACGGATTTAAGTGAGTGGTGTATAACGGAACCAGCATATACGACGTGCGACCGAAGGGAGCAATGTCCCGAAGGCAAGGGCGTAAGCCCGTAGCGTATATGCTGTGTTATATGCACCCGAAGGGTCGGAGCGACCAAAGGGAGCGGAGAGTTTCGAATTCTGTCAAAAAAATCTTAATATGGCTCATGCTAATCTTTCATTAATGATTTTAAATAATCTCTCAAAATTTTCTGTTGTTACCTGTTTAGAAAAAATGTGCCACCTACATTTTCAGTGAATTTACGAGGCGTGTTTCCTCTTTAAGTAACTCACTCCTGCCAATTTTCTTCAAAGTATCCGTTATCGCCTTCGTTACATTGAGGTACCATGTCTTTGT
>JAPWVK010000059.1 GCA_029241965.1 Candidatus Methanophagales archaeon | reverse complement strand
ACTTTAACTTTCGGAACTGCTGCCCGATACTGAAAAGGTTATGAGATGCTTGAGCGGTATGAGGTGAAAGTCTCACGTACCGTTCTGAGATGAGGAGGGGCGGGCAACCGCCTCCTTCTTAATCGGCGGTTAGCAAAACAAGCACTAATATTGTAAACCAATCGCGGAACTAATCATCCAGAATATCACTCAAATTGCTTATAACGAACTTCTCAACACCTTTCTATTCTATCTTTACCGTCTCATATCTATCCAGGAAATAAGCAGTTATGCCTATTTCACGAGGATTGAGAAAATCAAACACCCAGTGGTCGCCGATATGAACGACAGCTTGCGGCTTCACATCCAGAATCTCGCATACCTGCGCATAAAAATTATGAGATTTCTTCACCTCACCGAAGTCGGACGTTGCCGAGAAGGCATGCGAAAAGAACTTCCTTATCGGTCGCGTTTGAAAATCCACGAATTCCGTTGCCGCATTTGAGCTCATTATCAGTTCGTAGCCTTCCTCTTTCAACACTTCCAGAACGGTCCTTACATCCTCGTATATCTTCACCTTACCTTTGTACCGTTTAAATAGCTCATCACGTGTTACCTCCAGCCCGAACTTCTGCAGCCAGTAATCTATCCGGTACCATTCGATACTGTGCTCACCTATCTTATCATACTCGCTCTTCACGAATTCAAACGCCTGCTCAAAGCTCAACCCCTTTTTCGCTGCGTAAGCTTCCGGGATTCCACGTAGCCACACGGCATCTGCAAATCTCTGGTCCACTAACGTGCCGTCAACATCGAACGAGAAGACCTTTATGCCATTTTCTACTCGTGTCATCCTCGTTTCGCCTTACTACCCTTCACGCGGAAGACATAAACAAAATCACGCTTCTCAGTCGGTATAAACCCGTCCAGGATTCGCTCAACTTCTTCCTTCGTACTGCCACCGGCTACTACCTCGCCCTCAAGTATAGCAAACCAGGCATTCCGCAGCCCTATCTTTGATAAACGCCTACCGTACGTTCGCGCATGTACTTTGCCCATCTCCTGATGGTAAACCGCTAAAAGGCTCGAATCTTTATCAATCAATTCCTCTATTTCTTTCCAATATCGTTCCCGTGTCACTTCACTGCTCATATAAGACTGTAAACGTTCAACGTCACTTTCCTCCTTTTGCTCCCACGGAAGAGAAGTGATAATACCAAATCTCGCTTTTGCTTCTTGATAGGCTTCATTCAAATCGTGTCGAATGCCAGGACCAAAATGGATGGGGTATGGCATTAGAAAACCATCGTGTATAATCGTACCTTTGAATGGTAAAAGAACCGCTTCGAGGAAAACAGGAAGCCGCGACCCACCGGTCATCTCTTGAATATCACTTTTCAATGCAAGTACACCATACGCCTTTGGTGGCGAACCCTCGTCGAGAAAAATTGCATACTTCTTTAGATAGCGGGACAGAAAGAATCTACCCTTAACGAAGTGTTTCCAACTGCGTACTATCTCTAACTCCTCCTGCGAGAAATCGAATGAACTCTCATTCACAAAGGAATCAATCAATTCGGGATACTCGTATAAGGCTTCTCGTACTTTTGTCATTTCTTCAAATGGTAACTGCATGTACTCGCCAACTGTAGCTACGTCCTTCACGATACCCCTTCGCTGGTTGGTGTAGAACAGCAATGTCGGATACAGTTTATAAAACAGTTCAATATCTTCTTCTGGTAGTCTCACTCGTCCTTCTTTCTCCTCCGTCCTAAATCCCAAAATTAGTTCAGCCCATTTCAGATAATACCTTTTTCATCTCTTCCAGCCCTTTCCCTGCCCCTTCTATAACCGCATTTTCCTCTAACACCTCTTCTAACACCCGTATAGTCTTTAACACTTCCATATCCTTTATATTCCCCATCGTGGCAATCCTGAAGATATTACCTTTCAGTTTCTCTTGTCCACCTGCAACAATCACACCTCTTCTTCTCATACCTCCTTTGAGGGTCTCATCCGTAAGCTCATTGGGTATGTTTATCGCAGTAACCGTGTTGGAGTAATTGCTTACTTCGTTCAACTCAGGAAATAAACTCAGTCCCAGCCCGGTAACAGCAGCTCGAACCGCCTTCGACAGCGTTCTATGTCTTTTTATCCTTCGCTTCATACCCTCCTCTTTAATCACCTCTAAAGCTTCCCTGAGTGCGAAAAAGAGCGACACAGCAGGAGTGTACGGCGTTTGCTTCTTCCCGAAACTCTTCTTATACGCCTCAAGATCCATGTAAAAAGGCCTTCTCTTCTGTTTTTCTCGTATCAACGCCCATGCCTTCTCGCTAACAGAGATTGCAGACATTCCCGGTGGTGCGCCCAGGCATTTTTGTGAGCCCACAATGGCGATGTCCGCACCCAAGTCGTCCACCGGCGCTTCGTCACCACCGATCGATGTGATGCAATCGAGTACAAAGACAGCATCGTGCTCCCTCGCAAGTTTGCCCACCTCACTCGCGGGGTTGAGAATGCCCGTGGATGTTTCATTATGCACCATTGTAACCACATCAGGTTTGGATTCCAGCGCTTCCTTTACGGCTTCTAAGTCTATTGAAGTCCCCCAAGCGAAGTTCAGGGCTTTGACGTGATCTGTATATCTATCTGCAATTACTGGAAATCGCTCGCCGAATTTGCCATTTGCTATGCACACTATTCTCGTGTCTTCATCAACGAGATTGCCTATTGCTGCTTCCATTGCGCACGTTCCCGATCCGCTTAACACGAACGGGTCATTTCTCGTCTTGAATATCTCCCTTAACTGCTCCACTATCTCCTCGTACATCATTCCGAATTCGTCGCCCCTGTGAAATATCATCGGCTTTGACATAGCCTCTCGAATTCGCGGTAATACCGGCACCGGTCCCGGAATCATCAACAACTCTTCTTCATTCATTTTTTACCTAACTCCCATTCTATACCAATATCGGCAAGGCTCTTCTGTCCTTCGCCTGTTATCTTCCACTTATACGGCCTCTTACCTTCCCGCTTCACTATCTTCTCCTCTTCCAACAGACGTAAGTGATGTAAAGAAGAGGCGTAACTTATAGCCGCCGCACTTGATACTGCCTTTATCGTGAGCTCATCCTTTCGCGCTCCTCCCTCTTCATTCTTCAGCTTCTCTATTACTCCGAGTATCTCTGTCCTTGCCCGCAATCCCTTTGTAACATTTCTTTTATGCTCTAAGTACGCATTTGGATGATACTTAAGCACTGCTTTATGCATCACTTAAGGTATAGGTAATATGAATTAAAATATACAAACCATAACCAAAAACGTTTTAAAATGTGTTCTTCTTTTCTGAAATAAAGAGGGTTAATCCAGATTGCACACTTTCCCTATATACGTCCCGTCCAACAGATACACTTCCATATCTTCCCGCCGAAGCAGTTTCGATGCTATGGGTCCCAGCAGCCTTATCTCCGGTGAATTAAACGTAACGCCACCGCATATTTCATTAAACGCAGGCATTAGAACTACCCACGGGTCACCCCAACTGTTTATCTCCTTATAATGCTCCTTTACCGCTTCATAATCGCATTTGGCACGAATCCAGACATTCTTCATTCTTGCATAATTCGAGTGCGTACTCGCAAGTCGTATCCGCGGATGATTATGACCAATCAGTATGTATTTAGCGGAGAACAGGTCTGGGGAAGGCCATGTATGCCCGTGCGTATAGCCCACTTCATCAAACAGGAAGCCTCTCGTACTTTTTAGATATACCTCATGCTTTGGTTTCCGCGCTCCTTCTATCTCTTCAGGCAGCAGTTTACTTAAATGCGAGTCGTGGTTCCCTTTAGCCAAATATACCGGTGCATATTCGGCGAGGGCTGCTAAGAAGAGCGGCACTTCTTTCCTGTCTCTAAACGATATTTCCGGCACCGCGTGCTTTATATCGCCCAGTAGGACAATCGCATCTGGCTCGGTTTCTTTCACACACGTTGTCACACTTTCTAACATTTTCTCCGTCTGACTACCAATATTTACCCCTTTTTGGCGCAGCACGGCTTCTATTCCAAGATGCAGGTCTGCAATCACCAGCGTTTTTAATTTGTTCTCCACGATCATCGCTGCTTCGTCTATCACGGGCTTCAGTTTCATGCGTCGCTACCTAACAAGTTCTATCGCAAAAAATATTTCTTTTCGTATAGCTATCCTTTCTGCATTGTTAAAGTAATGTAAAGGAACAGCGAAGCAGTACAAAAGGAAGGTTTTTAGAGAAGCTTAATGAAGGTATTAAGAAGGAAAATAAAGGATAGAGGAAGAAACAAGAGTATAGGCGAAGTTTCGCTAATACCCGAATCGTTAGACGATTTATGGCATCTCAAGCATATAATAGAACCGGAGGACCTCGTTTATTCTCTTACGTATCGGCGGTTAGAAGAGATAACCGATAAGGTAAGACCAGATAAGACGGAGAAGAAGCATATTAGATTGGGCATTCGGGTGGAAAGCGTAGAATTTCACAAGTTCTCGCACAGATTGCGTATAAAAGGCGTGATTGAGCAAGGGGTGGATACCGAGCTGGGTTCTTATCACACATTTAATATTGAGCCCAATACGAAACTTTCTATTATCAAGACATGGAAAGAGCATCAGTTGAAAAGGATAAGAGAGGCGGCGAAAGCGGTTGTCTCTTCTCCTGTGATCGTTCTTACAATAGAGGAAGGGGAGGCGGTTGCGGGTGTGGTGCGGCAATACGGTGTGGATGAGCTTTTTTCGCTGCGACAAGGTTCCGGAAAAGGTATGGATGGTGGGGACACGACAAAAAAAGAGTTCTTTCATAAAGTGATTGAGCAGTTGAAGAATTCGTTTAGGACAATAGATGCGGAAGCGATCATCATTGCGGGTCCTGGCTTCGTGAAGAACGATTTCTTATCGGTATTGAAGGAGAAAGACCCGGAGTTAACGAAACGAACACGGATGGAACAGACTTCTTCTATTGGCGTATCAGGGTTCATGGAAGTATTGAAACGGGGTGCGGTGAATAGGTTAAGAGAAGAAGAGAGGTTAACTCGGGAAGTCAAGCTGCTGGACAAGTTAATGGAGGAGATAAGCCAGGAAAATGACGGTAAAGCGGTGTATGGTAAAGAGGAGGTACTAAAAGCGTTGCAGTGCGGCGCAATAGAGACCCTGCTGGTCAGCGATGATAAGCTTATGGTGTTGAAGACCGATGAAGAGGAAGGAAGAGAACAGATTGAAGCGATACTTGAAGCTGTGGAAAGAGCAAGGGGTAAAGTAGTGGTGTTTAGTACCGAGTTCGAGCCCGGTAAGAGATTAAAAGGGCTGGGTGGGATTGCTGCTATACTGAGGTTTAATATCTAACATTTTTAGGGCGTAACTATTTCAATATCAAATGTAATGATAATCTCGAAACGACCCTTAGGGGTGACAATATTAGCATTATTGGCATTTGGCGGTGCGATAGTAGGAGTTTATAGTTTAATCGCTCTTCTTTCAAGCAATATGCCTCTTCACATGACCTCATATCAGATGCGAAGCATAGGAATTACTGACATAATCATGACAATAGTCGCCCTCTCGGTTGCTTATGGCTTTTTTAAGGGTTTATGGTGGTCCTGGTTTTTATATATGTTTACGCTCGTAATTGTGACCATTTTGCATGTCTATGTCTATCTGAACTCTTTTGGGGCTTTGTCATCGTATCCAAGTCCAGGTGAAATCGGTATGCCATACATTATTGTGACGTACATTGTCCCCGTTGTCAATTTAGCGATCCTTGGGGTAATTTCAATTTATCTTACAAGACCTCACGTGAAAACATATTTTGGCTTCGGTCAGCCAGGCGATATTACTTCCGCAGTGAAAGAAAACAAAAGAAAAATCGTTTCCACTGTCGCTGTACTTGTTATAATCGCAGGAATATGTATTTGGGGTTTTACGCCAGCCGGCGATGTTAATATAATCAATGTTACGCAAACGCCGGAAAATCCGGAACCCGGAGATACGATAACTGTTATTGCTGAAATAGCTGGTGGTTCGCCGTTTTTGGGTGTTAGTACTTCTTTATATTGTTCAGGAAGGAGGGCGGGAACGGTGACTTCGGTTGATAAAAACAAGTATTCATTCACATTCGCCTATCCTTTTGAAGGTGGTACAGAAAAGTGGTATATGATAAGAGCAGGAGATAAGATTTCTGAGGTGTACATCATTCAGGTAGGTCACGTGGAAAGAAGTAACATAACTTCTCTTGCCATTACAGATGTTATACAAACGCCGGAACAACCAGCAACTGCTACTTCTTCTGTTGATATAAGTGCAAAAGTTACAAGTAATGTCCCCATATCGGAGGTAACATTAGAAGATATGCGATTTTATGAACATGGTAGTGGTGGTGGGTACGGCCCTATGCGGTCTCATGGGAGTGATACATACGAAGACGGTATTTGTACTGACCTGTTTAGAAAAAATGTGCCACCTACATTTTCAGTGAATTTACGAGGCGTGTTTCCTCTTTAAGTAACTCACTCCTGCCAATTTTCTTCAAAGTATCCGTTATCGCCTTCGTTACATTGAGGTACCATGTCTTTGTT
>JAPWVK010000058.1 GCA_029241965.1 Candidatus Methanophagales archaeon | reverse complement strand
CAAACGCAAGGACAAACGAATACTTGCCGAAAACAACAGCGCCCAAGTTGCGAGCGATGAAGAGGGATATTACGAGAGATAGTAGAGAAACAACAACCTGAGCTGACAATGCTGCGGAGTTCTTTGCTTCAAGATTCGTTGAATGGTGTTCATGGTATTAGCTAATTAAAGCGTTTTATACAAAAAGACGTTCTTTTTTGCTTCTTCTCCGTTAAACATTCCTTTTGTATCTACCAATATTGGCTTATCGTTCATCATATCCTTGTGATTATCCAACTTCCTAACTTATCATGCGTCACCGCTGCAATAACACAATCCACTTTCACACACTTTTTCTTTTTAGAAAAAAGAAAACCTGTGCTAAAAGAAAAATCCAACGCCTTCACGCCGAATACATCTATATATCTCTTCTAAGCAAAGGATCACGCCCTTCTATATCAACGCCAAACTCCTTTAGCTCCTTAATCATATCTTTCTCTTTTCATTAAAAGCTAAGATTAAGCTCTTTTTATCGCTGTCTCAGCATACACACAGTCCTACCCTGATTGAGCTCATCCAACAGCAGTTACCTCTACCTTTACCCGACCAATGACAAACTCTTCTTCGGTCGGCATCTCTTTCTTCTCATCTGTTAAAGCCAAAAGATGCGTTTCAATTGCCTCCTTTATGTTCCCCATCGTCTCTTCAATCGTCTCCCCCTGAGAATAGCAACCGGGCAGGGTAGGGACTTCAGCCCAAAAACCCCCTTCTTCCGCATGATAAATCAATATTGTATATTCCATTTTCTATACCGTTCTAAATTCAGTTTACAGTTTCCTGTAATAAAAATCTTTCACATCATTTTCATTAAACATACCTTTTACGTCAATCAGCACCGGTTTATCATTCATCATACTCGCTAAATCACCCAACACCATCTTTTTGAACTCGTTATGAGCTACGGCCATAATCACACAATCCCCTTTCACACACTTTTTCTTTTTAGAAAAAAGAAAACCTGTGCTAAAAGAAAAATCCAAAGTCTTTACGCCAAAATCCTCTATTTCCGCTGTGCTAAGCAGAGGATCATAGCCATAAACATCAACTCCAAACTCTTTTAGCTCCTTCACCATCTCCTTCACAGGGGACTCCCTAGTATCCGGCACGTTCTCCTTATAAGTCAAACCCAGAATCAAAACTTTCGAGCCTTTGATTACTTTGCCTACTCCATTCAACCCTTTTATCGCCATCTCAGCAATGTGCTTCGGCATATAATCGTTTATCGCTCTACCTGCTAAGATTACCTGAGGATGATAACCCAGTTCTTTTGCTTTGTACACCAGATAATAAGGATCAACAGGAATGCAGTGCCCGCCAACTAACCCCGGAGAATACCGATGAAAGTTCCATTTCGTACCCGCAGCTTCCAAAACAGAGTTCGTATCCAAGCCCACTTTATGAAATATAAGCGTAAGTTCGTTCATCAATGCAATATTCAAATCCCGCTGGATGTTCTCAATAACCTTAGCAGCTTCCGCGGTTTTTATGTCTTTCGCTTTGTAAACCGTGGTTATCAACCCGTAAAGTTCAGCTAAGGTTTCGGTAGTCGCTTCGTCCATTCCTGCCACTATTTTTGTTATCTTATTCAGGGTGTGTGCTTCATCGCCGAGATTTATCCTTTCCGGTGAATACCCGATCTTGAAACCCACACCACATTTTAGCCCTGATTCCTGCTCTAAAATAGGTGCAATTATCTCTTCGGTAACGCCCGGATAAACGGTAGATTCTAAGACTACGATAGCTCCTTTCTTTAGATTCTTGCCCACTATTTCTGCTGCGGACTTAACATAAAATAGATCTGGCTCTTTAGACTTTGTTACGGGTGTAGGAACTGCAATAATCACAAAATCTGCCTGTTTAATCAAAGAAGGGTCGGATGAGCAAAGAGGGTTATCATTGTTATTTTCATTGATCTTTTGTACCTTAGCTTTATCTATATCAAATCCTATCGTCTTCAAGTGCTTTGAAAAAGCCTTTGCTAACGGCAAGCCTACGTAGCCTAAGCCGACAACGCAAACGGTTTTGTTTTTCATGGTTTTATTGCTTCCTATTATCTAGTTAGCCAATTCTCTACTTCCAGGTTTTCTATCCTTCTAAAGTGTTCTTCATTGTCCGTTACCAAAACTATATCTTTAACCCGGCAAGAAGCTGCTATAAGTATGTCAGCATCCTCTACCAAGTTTCCGCTCCTCTTCAATTTCGCATAGATTTCTGATGCCCTGTCAATAATCTCTCTATTAAGCGTTATTATCTCGCTTTCATTCATTAACTCTTCAAAATCTCTTATTTTCTTCTCATTCTCTATATATTTCAGCCCCCGAAGTATCTCATAATAAGTTATTATGCTGAGGGTAAACTTATCAAACACCCCTATGTACTCCTCAACTTTAACAACAACATTCTTTTCACCTTTCAGAAAAGCTATTAGTATGCTTGTATCTAAAAGCGATTTTCTCATAGTTTTAGCGTCCTACCAAAAAGACTCCTTCTTTTTACTGCCTCTTCAAATATTTTTTTTTCATCCTCGTTTAGATCCTTTAAAATCCCTGCGTACCTTAGAATATTCCTTTTCCCGCCAAATACCTTTCTTTCCTCCAGTTCTATCTCCACTTCCACCCCCTCATTCAAATCCAGCTTTCCTAACGGTTTCAAAATGCCCTCCTCATATATCGCTTTTGTTTTCATATTCATCACCAAAATTCATTATGTTCTTAACTTAGAAATAGCTTTTCTCCTTTCTTCCCTTTAAAAAATGTAAGACACGAATTTATCATTTCTTGTTTATCTTCTCTTTTTGCTAAATATCGAATCAGACCAAAACCAAGACCCAATCCAGAAAAAACTCCAATGAGTTGTGCCATCGAAAATATGGCAGTAGCCAAACCGACATCGTGCGGTGTGTAAAATCTTGCTACAATTATCCAGAAGATAAATCCGAAGATGGAAATCGAAGCAGAAGTTAACATGATAAAATACGAGTTCTTGAATAGCGGGTCGTTCAGGTGTTGTTTTAGTTCACTACGATTCTTTGGTATTGTGATTTTCATTTCAAATCTCTAAATCGTTCTTAATTTGTAACTACTCACCCCCGGTGTCAATCATATAGAACCGACTGAAGGAATAAATGGAGACCCTCGAAACGCATCGTGGATAGCATCGAGGACACGGCGCCCGTTCTTCCGCGCTGTGGAGATATACCCACGAATACT
>JAPWVK010000057.1 GCA_029241965.1 Candidatus Methanophagales archaeon | reverse complement strand
TCAAGTGCTTTTTAGACACCTGAACAGCCTCCATAGGAGGCACTCAGAGTTCCCTTATCGTGCTTTCGCACATTGTAAAGTTTTCGCGCCTGATGCGTCCCGTAGGACCTGGGTTCTTTTCTCAGAACCCATCTCCGGGCTATTGCTCTCACAACCCGTACCGATCGTAGGCTTGTTGGTCCATTACATCAACAACGACCTAATCAGCCGCAGACCTATCCTTGGGCACCTAAGTTTTCGAGCATTGCGCATTCCAGCGGCCAATGCCCTATCCGGTATTAGCCCCAGTTTCCCAGGGGTTATCCCAGACCCAAGGGCAAGTTATCCACGTGTTACTGAGCCGTCTGCCGGGTTCCCTCTCCCTCCGAAGAAGAAGAGATACCCTCAACTAACATGGCTTAATCGAACTCTGATGGCAGTAGCCTCTGGCAGGATCAACCAGTATTATAAAAATGGCGGTTCACTTACTACCACACACACCGTATAAATAAAATCCAGAAACCAATCAGATTTGCTGGATTATTGGGTTAGGTTTTCCTTGTCGGACACGAACTATTACCTTTACTCGTGTCCCCATTTATCCTTATTTCATCTTCACAGCATAGCGAAAGACAACTTCTCATCCTTTGAGTATCCCCTCAATCGAAGTTCATCACTATGCTATAATATATCTAATATCCATCACCTATAAAAACTTTTAACTTTTTTGTATATCTTCGTCCGTACTTCTTCTTCCAACTCATCCTTACTCATACTTCTTCCTGCCACTCCTTGCTCCATTGCAGTCCTACCTACAGCAACTGCTTCATACACATACATCTCCTTCTCTTCCATACTCGGGATTATATATCCCTCGCTTATGCCCCTCTCTTCGGCATACTTCGCTATTGCATTCGCAGCTTCAATACACATCTCATCGGTTATACTCGTAGCGCAGACATCCAAAACACCCCGAAAAACCGCAGGAAAGCCTAACGAATTGTTTGTCTGATTCTCGAAGTCTGACCTTCCAGTAGCCACTATTCTGGCTCCCCCTTCCTTCGCATCTTCGGGCCATATCTCCGGCACTGGGTTTGCGCACGCAAATACTATCGCATCGTCCGCCATATCCGCTACCCAGTCCTTTCTTATGACTCCCGGACCCGGCGTTGAAAGCGCAATGCAAACGTCAGTATCACGCATTGCCTCTTTTATTCCTCCTCTTTTACCCTCCTTGTTCGTCTTCTCGCACATCTCCCACTTGGATATATCTCCTTTCACGTCTATCCTATCTCGATTCAATATCCCCTTGCTATCCACCATCACCATATTCTCGTATTTCGCCCCTGCAATGCACAGGTATTTCGCAACGTTTATGTTCGCCGCTCCCGCACCGATCAGCGATATCGCTACCTCGTTCAATCTCTTACCTACTACCTTTAAGGCATTTATCAGCCCCGCAAGAATCACCAATGCGGTGCCCTGTTGGTCATCATGCCATACTGGCACATTCAGCTCGTTCCTCAATCGTTCCAGTATGTAATAGCACTTCGGACTCTCTATGTCCTCTAAATTTACACCACCAAACGTTGGCGCAACCCATTTTACCGCTTTTATTATTTCTTCCGCATCCTTCGTCGCCAAACAAAGGGGAAACGCATCCACACCACCCAGATATTTAAATAGTATCGCTTTCCCCTCCATCACTGGAAGCGCTGCTTCTGCGCCTACATCTCCTAAACCTAACACCCGCGTGCCGTCGGAGACGATCACCACGAAATTGCCCTTGTTTGTGTAGTCGAACACTCGTTCTCTGTTTTTTACAATCTCCAAGCTTGGCTTTGCCACACCCGGCGTGTACCATATAGCGAAATCATCATAGCTTTGTATCGGGACTTTCAGCCCTATCTCTATCTTTCCTTTATAATAGGAATGATAATCTAAAGCGAGTTCTTCTGGATTATTTACTGCGGCAGAAGGCTTTTCTTCCCCCTCTTTTTTTACCTTTTTCATCTTATAACCCTTATATTATTCGCTTTGAATAGTTTCTACATAATAAAACGTGGCGAGAGATTGTCTGTGCACACGCGAATGGGCAATGCAACAATGAGCGAAGTCTTCTTTATACAAAGGTGGAAACTATTTTAGAAAAGCGCGAAACACGGCATGAAAAAGTCGGGTTTGGCAATTTGACCGGAATTTGCTATCAGAAATGGGTCATAGACGAGCGTAAGTGCCAGCAAGAAATTTGTAAAACCTACTCGCGGGAAAAGGACTAAAGTTTTCTCCAAGCATAAAAGAATCTTTGCAATGCGGTGGCGTTGCAGAGTAGTGCAAAGATAAACATGGCCCAACCAAGAAATGAGTAGCTAAACAGTCCCGCCGCGGGTAGCGGATATGGATAGGCCATAGTAAGAAGAACTGCGACGATTACGATTAGAAGACGGTCCGCTCTGCCAAGTAAACCTCCATACATCCGCTTCAGTCCCACTGCCTGCGCCTGCGTGCCCATGTATGATGAGAACAATAGCCCAATAACCGCAATAATGCCTATTTCACAGCTCACGTAGCCCCCGAAGATGATACCGCAGATAATAAACATGTCCGCATATCTGTCAATTACGTGGTCGAGGAAATCGCCCCGTTTGCTCGCATTGCCCATTTCACGAGCCAAAATTCCATCCAAGGCGTCTAAAAAGCCATTCACACAAACAAAAACACCGGCGAGTAGCAAAATGAGATTAAAGGCGCTGTGTTGAATACCTTTGGTCCCCGACAAGTAGAACAAAAATCCGGCGAATACTGCGGAAAAGAGGGATAGGATGGATACGGAATCTGGAGATAGACCTATCGCAGCGAAATATCGCGCAATTCTTTTCAATAACCACCAATCATTCACAAATGCACGCAACAGCGAATCAACAACCATGTTATAATCATCCTATATTGTGTGTCACTTTAGAACCTTTTTGGTAGGGCGGGTGGGGGTCTGGCCCCGGGGTAGGGAGGGTTGATAAGGGGGGTCTGGCCCCTTAATT
>JAPWVK010000056.1 GCA_029241965.1 Candidatus Methanophagales archaeon | reverse complement strand
ATCCGCACTAGGCCGAGGCACCGGCAAAGCAATCTCCTGCTGCTTCTGCTACTGAAGAGGCATCTGGTTGTGCTTTAGCTTTAGCACTAGGTTTAGGGGTCGGTGTTGGTGTTGGAGTTGGTGTTGGTGTTGGTGTTGGAGTTGGAGTTGGAGTTGGCACGAGACCTGAACAGAAATCTACTTTGTCCAACCAGCCGCAATCGTACCCGAGGCTATTGCTACCGTCTTTTACATACTGCCACTTCAGCCTATGCGAGCCTGAACTGATTTGATAGCTCTTTTGCTGCCAATCAACGCTACCGCTGATTCTATCATGACCTATGCTGTCAATATAGAACTCCAGAAAGTCGAAGTTATCCTCGGATGACACATTCCAGTAGAAACTTAACGTCCCGGGTCCCGAAACGGTTGTTTGCAGCCATGAATTCTGATTATGAGATATTGCACCACACTGTACGGCGCTACCGTTATAATAATAGGTTGATGCTTCGCCAAACCAGTTTGCAGTTCCTCCTGTTTGCCACGAAAGAGCAGCGTTATCCACTGCATCTGCTAAACTAAGAGGCGCGGGTACAGGAGTTGGAGTTGGCGTAGGAGTTGGAGTTGGTTCTACTGATACTATATGAACGCTCTTCTCTATTCCACCAGCAGCAATCAAAAAATCACCGAGCGGGACTCCTTCTGTACTTATATCAAGTTCAAAATCTCCTTTTGAATCCGCAGTGGCTTTTATAGACATGTCAGATGTCAGATTTACAGAAGTTGCGCCTTTTGCGACATCGCCGAAAATCGAAACATCTTTTTCGCCTTTGACATCAACCGTTATACCATGCCATGTTACAGGAAAGGATAATGAGATCGTGGCAGTGTCATTAGTTGCACTTTTAGGCCCATCTAAGGGGTACTCAATCTTCTGCCAGAATACCGGATATACCGATATTCGGATGTTATCTACGTTCACTGTAGTTACAGAGAAGCTTTTTTCACCCTCCGGGAAGTGGATACCACAGAAATCGTGAGAATATCTACCGTTTGACACGGGCACCGGTAACTCAAATGAGGAACTTATCCATACCTCTTCGTTTGGCGATGACTTCCCTGATATTGATACCGTCGCCCCTTGCACTACCACTTCAGGGTTTACATTCAATTCCGTTACTGATGCACTCGTGATAGTGAAGGGCGCAAATATTACCAGAATTAGCAGGAGTACACTAACCCGCATGAAAATTCCTGAATTCATATTGCCTTTTAAAAATATAAAAAAATAAAGGGAGGAGGTTAATTTATCGTGCTTTTCTCCTCATTGTTGCACCTACAAGAACGATGCTCAATATGCCGACCAAGGCGAGCAATCCGACTGGCGTAAGCACTGGTAGCGCTGCTGGGGGTACGATAGTCACATCTCCGTCTTCCCAGTCCAGTAGGGTTCCTGCACAGTCCCAAATTTTACCGTGGAACGTATAAAGTCCTGGCTCTGATGGATTCTGCACATATGGCCCAGTGTCAATCAAAAAACCTGTCAGTGTTACCCCTGGAGGAAGGGTCATATTAGCATGAAAATAACCATCCTTTATCGCCGTTGGTAATTTCAGCTCCATCAATGTAATATTCATATTCGTCCATTCAACATTGTCAACAGGACCCACTTTTGCTCCCCCGCCCAGACCGTAATTTACGTCTATTGTGTACGGCGTCCCGCCAACCATCACGTCCATTCTCTCTGAAAAGTTAGGATCATTTGACTTGGCTCCAACCGTAGCAGACCATCCATCTCCATAGAATTTTGCCGTTGCAATCGTTTCCCCAGACTCACCAGGCTCTACCGCACTAAATTCCTTAGGGATTGATATATTTAGAACTACACATCCGCTATATCCTGGATCTTCAGGACCTACTTCTCCTAAAACTGTGTATCCCGTTTTCGCCCCCGCTATATTCGTATCCGGTGTAATATCGAGACTAACCGCCGCAGTCGCAACGGGCACGAATGCCGCCGCCATTACCACTATCATCGCGGCCAGTGCAACACTCGCCTTCATCCCTTTTCCCTTCTCTTTCCCCATTTTTCTATAACGCCTCCAACACTTTAAGCCCAACGGTAGCCAGGAAAGCGAATAGGAGCGGATTGATTGCAGCAGATGCAATTCTACCTAAACGCACCGCCTTTTTATTCTCGCTCGCACCCAGTAATTCCTTCGCTATAAGAAGCGCGATTAAAACAACCACACCAATAGCGCCGAAAACCGCCGCCTGACCCAATGTTACAACCGTTGTCGTAGTCGTCGTAGTTATTGAGGTCAGCATCGCTTTAACCCCCTTTTTTCTCCTTTCTTATGTCCTTTTGCTGGCATTGTTTTCCTCCTTCTTAGTTTACATCTTCATATGTTCGTAACATATGTTAATGAACATACGCATTAATGCCTATATAAAGTTTTCGGCACATATAAAAACCTTTCGGTTTCTCGTCCGTACCAACTCGGAAATAGTATTTGTTGTTAGGTGATAACAGAACTCATGATTTACCTTGCTCCTATTTTATTCCCGTAGATTATATTTATAGTAGGACATAGGCTAAAGGAGGGGGGTTTTATGGAGTCTACGAGAACAAAAAGGCGGGACCACAGGTTACTCATACTTTCTTTTGCATCATTCGCATGCGTTATCTTAGCTCTTTATTTCGCATCCATAGGCACGACAATCGTCTATACGCATCTGTTTTATATCCCCCTTATTTTAGCAGGGATGTGGTATAAGAAGAAAGCGGTTTATCTCGCCCTTCTCCTCGGCGCAGCTCACATCTTTATAACTCTGTCCTATATCCCCCTCTCCGCGGCAATTCTTATGGAGACATCGGAGAGGGCACTTATGTTTGTGGTAGTGTCCTATGCTATCGGGTTTGTGAGCGATAAGTGGGCTAAAGGAGAGGAGAAGCTAAAAGAGACAACTGATTATCTAGATAATATTATAAAGAGTTCTGCGGATGCGATTGTTGTTGTGGATACTGATGGAACAGTGCGTTCCTGGAACAAAGCCGCGGAAGATAATATGGGTTATACTGCGGATGAGGTGATAGGAACCACCAACACCAAATTTTTTGCCGTGCCGGAAGAAGCAGAGCGAATAATGAAAATAGTGCAGAGAGAGGGTGAACTCAAGAATTATAGAACAACCGTGTTAAATAAGGCTAAAAAACCGGTACACATTAGCATGTCAGCGGCGTTGTTAAAGGATAAAACGGGCGTGCCGATAGGCACTGTTCGTGTGAGCAGAGATGTAACAAAAGAGGAGGAGCTGGAAGAGAAGATAAAAGATGAGCGCGACAACCTGGATTTGATACTTGAGAGCATGGCTGATGGCGTGTACATTGTATCAAAAGATTATAAAGTAGAATTTATGAACAAGGTTTTGATTGACGTATTTGGATACCACGTCGGCGAGGTCTGCTATAAAGTGTTCCATAACCGGGAGACCCCTTGTCCGCGGTGCAAAAATACAGAGGTAATGAAAGGAAAGACAGTGAGGTGGGAGTGGTACTCACACAGAGAGGACAGGACTTATGATCTCTTTGAGACACCTCTGAGGAATATTAATGGCACTATATCAAAATTAACGATATTTAGAGATATAAGTGATCGAAAGCGAATGGAGGATGAGTTAAGGGATGCTGAGGAGCGATACAGGGTAATCTTCGAGCATGCACTCACCGCTTTGTGTGTCATTGAACATGGCGAAGTAGTATCTTTGGCAAACAAAGAATTTGAAACTCTGAGCGGATATTCAAGGGAAAAAATAGAGGGTAAAAAGTGGACGGATTTCATCGCTGATGAAGACATGGAGAGGGTTCAGAATTATTGCGAGGAAAGAAGAAAAGGAGAAGCGCCGGCATGCTGTGAATTCAAGTTTGTTAGCTGCAATGGGGAAATTAAGCACGTAAATGCTTGGATAGAGCCCATCCCAGGGGCAAACAGGTGCATTGCCTCTTTGCTTGATATTACAGAGCTAAAGAGGAAGGAGGAAGAATTGCGTGAGACCTGTGAAAGACTTACGGAACTGGATAAGATGAAGCGGGATTTCCTTAACGTAGCTTATCACGAGATGCGGTCCCCGCTAGCACCAATTGTAGGGTATGCAAGTCTGCTGGAGAGCTGTAAACTACCGGACAAGGGGCGACGATATCTCTATAATATAGAGCAATCAGCAAAAGAGCTTGACATGATGATAAATCGAATGTTACAACTCGCGACCATTGACGGTAAGAAGATAGATCTAATTTTGGAAGAGGTTGCCCTCCACGAAGTGGTACAGGAAGTGGTTAAGAGTGTTGGACCAGGCGTAAAAAAGAAGAACCAGGTTATCACCACTGCAGTTCCCGAGATAGAGGTCCAGGCTGATAAGGAGAAGATAGCCGCTATATTCTCCAATTTGATTTCCAATGCGATCAAATATACAGAAGAGGGTGGGAGAATAGACGTCAGTGTTGAGGAACGGGAAGATGATATAAAAGCTTGTGTTGCAGATACCGGGATGGGCATTCCTGAGGATCATTTACCATATATTTTTGAGCGATTTTACATGGTTGATACCTCATTAACTCGTAAGCCTGGGAGTCTTGGACTGGGTTTATCAATAGTTAAGGAATATGTAAAGTTGCATGGCGGTAAGGTATGGGCTACAAGCGAACCAGGGAAAGGTTCGAATTTTTTCTTTATAATGCCGAAAAGGCAAAGATAAAGGGTGGGGAAAGATGGAGAAGAAGAGGGTATTGATCGTGGAAGATGCGGCGTACATGCGCGAAATGCTGGCGGAGATGTTGGAGCAGGAGAAGGACAGGTATGAAGTGGTGGACTTCGCGGTTAATGGAAAGGAAGCAGTGGAGAAATACAAAGAATTGAAACCTGACCTCGTTACGATGGACCTGGCGATGGAGGTGATGGATGGACTTCAAGCGATAAAGGAGATAAAGGTTTATGACCCGAACGCTTTGATTATAGCAATCACCGCTTTGGGCACGCCGGAGCAGAAGAATGCAGCGCTGGATGCGGGCGCCGGCGAATACCTATGGAAACCTTTCACAATAAAGAATTTATTTGATGCGCTCGAAAAGCTGCAGAGGAATGGCGAGGAATGAGTGAGGATCTGCAATTTGAGGAGGTCTTGCGTTCTCTCAGAAGGAGCAGGGTTCGGACGGAAATCGTAATGTATCTCTATAAAATATATCCCAAGGCTTCGTATCCCTCTGAAATTTCAAGGAACACGGGGATAGACCCCACAAATATCATCGGTGGGTTGCGAGGTATGGGCAGCAGGTTTGATGCGGCAAATTCGCTTCTCACACAAGGAGTTGTGGAGAAGATAGAGCGCGAGAAAGCGACATACTATCGGCTCTCTGAACGAGGGAAATCGCTGATAGAGAGCATACAAAAGAGTTAGCGTGGATTTATTGTTAATCAATTACGAATTACTAATTATGGACTAAGAATCAGAGGTATTTTATGATTTCCCCGATGAAATCGGATTTTTTGTTTGTATAGCCTCTTAGGAAGTTACAAATCCAGGTACATACCATGGCTACCAAACAAATCCCAAACCCCAATAGTACCAGCTTTGCATTTGTTTTTAGTTATCTTTACTTTTCGTAATTAGGAAATCGGACTTTATTGTCAGGCTATACGCCCTCCAGTTTTTTATGTCATTACAGGATAAAACCGAAAAGCTTTTATATGCCTACACATATACCTATATATGTAGGCACAGATACATGTGCAGAACAAGGGCAATAAAAATAGGAGGGAAAAGGAGAAAATGGAAATAAATAGAATTTTTGGCTCGTGGAGCTATTTTGGCAGGAACCCTGAGCTTGCAACTAAGGTACTGATAGATGAGGCAAGTGCGACAGTGACGCATTCTAATCCTGTGTGTCAGATCATGGCATTAGAGAAGAACGGCTACTTAGAGGATACTCGAACCTTAGCGATAGGGACTGCGATGTTGTATTCAATTGCTTTTAGCGCGGCGTATGCGCTTACGACAATGACGTATGGTGCAATGTGGGTTTAGGTAAGGTAGAAAATAAAAAGGAGGAAAAAAGAAAATGGAAATAGGAATAAATGGGATTTTTGGCTCGTGGAGCTGTTTTGGTAGGAACCCGGGGCTTGCAACTCGGGTAATGTTTGATGAGGCAGGTGCGACAGTGACGCATTCTAATCCGGTGCGACATGTGCTGGAATTAGAGAAGAACGGTTACTTGGAGGATACCCGAACGTTAGCGATATGGACTGCGATGCTGTATACGATCGCTTTTAGCGCTGCGTATGCGCTCATGGCAATGACGTACGGTGCGTATTGGATTTAGGGATAAAGGAAAAAAGGAGGGAAAAAATGTTTGATAAAGGTAAAAAAACGGGATTGGGGGATGTATTCCAGTCTCTTAGAAGGAGCAGGGTACGAAGTGAGATTATGATGTATTTGTACAACAGTTATCCAGAGGCTTCGTATCCTGCAGAGATTGCCAAGGACACTGGGATAGATTCAAAAAATATCATTAAAGGACTGAAAGGGACTGGCTGGCTTGATGCGGCAAAGTCTCTTCTCAAACAAGGAGTTGTGGAAGAGATAGAGCGAGGAGATGAGACATACTACCGACTTTCTGAACGTGGTAAATCGCTGGTAGAGAGCATGTAGCAGGAAGCCTAAAAAAGGAAAAGGAGTGATAACAGAATGATAGACATAGGAGTGATACCCAATGTGCCTCCTGCGATTATTTACATTATAGGAGCAGCCCTATTGCCTCTGCTTGGTAAGGGCAAGGTGAGATCGATATATCTTATTGCCTTAGCCGTGCTGGGGTTAATAGGTGTGGCGGTGTTGACGCCACAGACAAGTTGGGTATTTCCTGTTTTACAAGGACTTGATCTGACGTTTTTGCAGGTTGATAGTCTGAGCCTTATAATGGGCTATATATTCGCCATAATTGGCGCTGCGGCGATAATATACTCATTGGATATAGTAAAGGAGAATGGCGAGCTTGTATGTGGCTTGTTATACTTAGGAAGTGCAATGGGTGCGGTATTTGCCGGTGACTTCTTCACGCTGTATATCTTCTGGGAGATAATGGCGTTCTCTTCGCTCGGTCTGATCTGGTACAGCCGAACAGAGCGGGCGACAAACGCGGGGATGCGATATATCCTGTTCCACTTGCTTGGCGGCTGTGCGCTTCTGGGCGGTATAATAATACATTACATGAACACAGGTTCTATCGCGGTGGGACCTGTGGAATCGGGCATAGGATACTTCCTTCTGCTTGCAGGGATAGGAGTGAACACGGCGTTCATATCACTTCACTCATGGCTGCCGGATTCGTACCCCAAGGCAACGTTAGCAGGTGCGGTATTCATGTGCGTATTTACGACAAAGACCGGTGTGTACGTGCTTGCGAGGACTTATCCAGGTGTAGAAGCGGTAGCATATATGGGCGGCGTGATGTGTCTCTACGGCGTTGCATTCGCATTGATGCAGAACGACGTGAGGAAACTCCTATCGTACCATATCGTGTCCCAGGTTGGCTACATGGTAGCGGGGATAGGAATAGGAACGTACATAGGCATAAACGGAGGAATCGCACACGTTTTCAACCATATCCTGTATAAGGCGCTGCTGTTCATGTGCATGGGCGCGGTGATATACAGTACGGGCAGGCATAACCTTACAGAACTTGGCGGGCTGGCGAAGAAGATGCCGATAACGATGGTCACGTGCATGATAGCAGCGTTTTCAATTTCCGGCGTGCCGGGCTTTAACGGCTACGTGAGCAAAGGTATGGTAGTCCACGCAGCGGAATTAGAAGGGATGCATATACTTACTATCATATTAATCATAGGATCAGTAGGCACGTTCCTGTCGTTCTTGAAACTAACTTATTTCACGTTCTTCAAGAAGAACGATGAGATAGAGGCGAAAGAAGCGCCGCTGCCTATGTTGATTGCAATGAGTGCTGTTGCGTTCCTTTGCGTTGCCATCGGAGTATATCCAAAGATGCTCTACGAGATACTGCCTTATCCTGCAGTAGCGTTACACTATCACGCATACGGACTCGCGCATACGATAAGCACATTGGAGTTACTGATAATGACCGCAGTGGGATTTGTCGTGCTACTGGCGGTATTCTCACCGCACGAGAGGATCACGTATGACATAGACCTTCTGTATAGAAAGGCAGGCAGGAGATTTATATGGCTATGCGAGCAGCCGTTAGTGACTGTCGCTGAAGGCCTCGACCACGGGTTGCAGAAAGCGGCCGATTCTGTCGTCTGGTTCAGCAGGAATCCAACAACAGCATCGAAAATACTGGCGGCAAAAGTAGCGGTGGCAATGGCAGGCTCAACAGTGATGCGAACGTTAAATCCAGGTTATATACAATACGAGCAGGATTTGGCGAAGCTCAAGCAGATGCACATGGAAGAGCCAGTGCCGAAGGTAGCGATTGGAACAGGGGTGCTGCTGGCACTCTTGCTGTTCACACTCTACCTGGTTGTTTATCTGACGCACGGGGTGTTGTGGGTGTAACACAAGAAAAGAAACCCAAAACGGGCTGCCCCTAAGCCTCGCCTTGTTGGAAAAGGCGGGTTGCGGGGGTAGTCCTTCCTTTTTTTTGATACTAATCTTCATACATTGCCGAATGTGATATTTCCCAAAACTCTCAAAAAAATGGTTAAATTTTATATAGTTATTTGTACTGACATTATCAGAGGACTATACAGGCAGAGGAGAGATGGAAAAGAAAGCGTGGAAAGGAATACTGTTGTTGATAGCTTTTATTGTGGTAGTCTTATCAGCGGGATCTTTATTTGTGGGCCATTCAGAGACTTTTGCAGGATTCTTATACGGAGCCGGTGGAGTTGCACTTTTCATGCTATTCGCGAAGCTGATGACCTTGATACAGCGGGAGGGAAAGCAGGATGATTGACTTAAGCAGCGTACCTAACATACCACCTGGTTTTATTTTCATCTTTGGCGCTGCGGTGCTTCCGCTGTTCGGAAAAGGGAAAATAAGGCAGGTTTATCTCATTATTTTAACCGCGCTTGGATTGATTAGCGTTGCAGTTATGAGAGAACCGCAGACAAGTTGGGTATTTTCCAACCTAATTTTCTTGCAGGTTGACCGCTTAAGCCTTTTGATGGGCTACATATTTGCCATAGCGGGTGGATCTGCGATAATATATTCTTTAGCTACCGTAAAAGATAACGGACATCATATATGCGCATTGTTGTATCTTGGAAGTGCAATGGGCGCGGTATTTGCCGGTGATTTCTTCAGCCTGTACATCTTCTGGGAGATAATGGCTTTCTCGTCTCTTGGATTGATATGGTATGAGGGCTCGAGGAGGGCGAGAGATGCGGGGATGCGATATATTCTGTTTCACCTATTCGGTGGTTGTGCCCTGCTTGGAGGAATAATCTTTCATTATATGAGCACCGGTTCTACTGCGATAGGACCCGTGGAGTATGGTATAGGATACTGGCTTTTACTATTAGGGATAGGAGTAAACGTAGCTTTTATACCGCTGCATACCTGGCTGCCGGATTCATATCCGAAGGCGACAATAGCGGGGACCATCTTTCTGTCTATATTCACAACGAAGACAGGAATATATATGCTTGCGAGGACATTTTCGGGTGCGGAACTCCCGATTCATGGACAGGAATACCTTTTTATTGCTTATATGGGCGGCGCGATGTGTCTCTATGGCGTTATATTCGCGATATTACAGAATGATGTAAGGAAACTGCTCTCTTACCATATCGTATCCCAGTTGGGTTATATGGTGGCAGGGGTAGGAATGGGAGCGATAGGGCTCGGACTTATCGCGACCGAAGCGCAACACTTGGCGATAGATGGTGCTTTTGCTCATCTGTTCAACAATCTGTTGTTCAAGTCAACGCTGTTTATGTGTATGGGTGCGGTGATATACCGAACGGGGTATAACAACCTAACCGATATGGGCGGACTGGCAAAGAAGATGCCGATAACGATGATAACCTGCGTAATCGCTGCTCTTTCTATATCGGGTATTATAGGGTTTAATGGCTATATAAGTAAAGGGATGGTGATACATGCAGCGGAAATGCATGAACTGCATCTCCTCGTGCTCATATTGACATTGGGATCGGTAGGTACGCTTATATCATTTATAAAGCTCACGTACTTTGCTTTTTTCACTAAAAATGACGAGATAGAGGCAAAGGAGGCCCCGATATTCATGCTTATTCCGATGTGCGTTACCGCTATCCTTTGTATCGCTATCGGCGTACACCCAGAATTCCTTTATAATATATTGCCTTATGTAGGAGCAACAGCACATTACCACGCATTCGAAGTCGGGCATACGTTTAGTGTTTTACAGTTAGTACTGATGACTGTGTTCCTGTTCTTCATGATAGGGTTCTTCGCACCACATGAGAAGGTAACGTATGACGTAGATTATCTGTACAGAAAGGCGGGTCGAGCGTTTATATGGTCAATCGAGAAGCCATTAGTTGGTTTTGCGACTGCGGTGGAGAAGCAGGTATTGCGGCTTGCAGACTACATTGTCAAGTTCAGCCAGAACCCGCGTAGAGAAACAAGATTGAGCATAGGGGCTGGCGTGCTGTTTGTGATTCTCTTCTTCGTGTTGTATTTGATAATTATGCTTTATGCTGGGTGGCTTAGCCCGTGATTGAATGATCACGAAAGAGTTGATAGAGGAAGTAACGATAGCTATCTTGAGAAGAGCCGAGACAACGCTGCCTGAAGATGTAAAAGATGCGCTGGTGCGTGCATACGAGAGTGAAGAGACGGAGATAGCAAAAGTGCAGTTGGCGGCGATGCTTGAGAACGTAAAGCTCGCAGAGCAGCAGCAGCGACCGTTATGCCAGGACACTGGCAGCCCGCTTTTTTTCGTGAAGTTCGGAAATGGCATTGTGAACCCTTGCGATATTGAGAGCGGCATAATCGCGGGCGTGAAAGCAGCGACGGAGTTGGTTCCGCTGCGTCCTAATGTGGTGGATGCGATAACAAGAAAGGGTGGTAAGGGCAAAGAGGCGAATATAGGTGATAAAATGCCGCATGTGACTTATGAAGTTGCTGATATTGACGGACTTGAGATATTAGCGTTTCCAAAAGGCGGCGGCTCGGAGAATGTCAGTGCTTTTAGTATGCTACCGCCCAAGCAGGGTGAGGAAGCGGAGAAAGAGATAAAGAAGTTTGTGCTTGAAGCTGTGCTCAACGCTGCGGGGAAACCGTGCCCGCCTACTATCATCGGTGTGGGTATCGGCGGGTCTGCAGATATGGTGATGCGGCTTGCAAAGACTGCGTTGCTGCGACCTGTGGGTGTGCGGCACGGGGATGCGCGGATAGCGCGAATAGAGGCGGACCTGCTCGAAGCGGTGAACAGTACGGGGATAGGGCCTATGGGTTTGGGCGGGCGAACTACTGCGCTTGATGTGCACGTAGAAACCGCGGGTACACATATAACGAGTCTGCCCGTGGCGATAAACTTTCAGTGCTGGGCGGCGCGTAGGGCGAGTGCAAGGGTTTATTCGAGTGGAGAAGTGGAATATTTGTGATGGGGGTTGTAGAAGTACGGGGTTGCACAAGATTTACATTCTTTTCTATAAGCACCATCTCTCTATCAAAAAAAGAAATTCCAAGTCATCCATGCGCCTAATGTAGATGCGTTCTACGCGGACAAAAAGCTTTAACCATTAATTGTTTTGTTAGAATTATTTTTCTATTTGTAGTGCTTGCCTAGTGCATTCACAGCCCCAACCTCTCCCCTTACTCCCTCCGGACGACCCGCGCAAGTGCGGGGGGATAAACAACAACAACAACACAACTCCCACAAACATAGATATATAAGCTTTACAACCATTTTCTTCTATTCATTTTTTCGGTTTACAAATAGCAATAGTTGGTAAATATTTTTATATAAAAGAAACTACATAAAAATTAAAAATATAGGAGGTGATATGATGACGACAAAATGTAAGTATTGCGGAAAATCTTTTCCAACAGCGAAAGGAGCGCACATCCATGAAGCTAATTGTCCAAGTAAGGACCCGCTTACGCGAATGAATGAAGCGCAAGATAAAATGAGCAAAGCACAACGTAAATTTGGGCGGATGTTATAAAACGGATCCGGGAAGAATTAAGGGTGTAATATATCATTCACAATCCTCCTTTTCATATTTTTCTAAAAACATTCCGGCATCTTCCGAAATTTCACCATCGCGAACTATTAAAAGCTCATCTTCAAATTTCGGGTGATTATATCCAGCTTCTATATCACGATCATAGCATTCAAAACCTATATACACATTTATAAGCGGAGCCCCGCATATTAAGCATCCTTTAGGTTTTAAAGGGCTTTCCATCGCTTCTATTTCTTCCTCTGTTAAACTAAAAGCGTTATTTGAACAAGTCCCGAACCATCGATAAGAATCCATCCCGCCAAGACATCCGACAAGATAGCCGGTATGGCTTAAGAACTAGCGTACCGCTCTTCTTAACTGCTTCCTGCGCTTCGATTTATGTAGAAAATCTACCACGTGACCATCTTCCATAACCACATTATAGCCAAACTTTTCACCTGCCTCTGGTGGTTCCATATGGTCTATGTAGCCTATTAAGTGGATATATGATTTATAAGGCGAGGATAAATTAGCTTTCCTCTTCTATCTCTTTTCTTTCTTTTAGTGCTTTCTCTAAACGCTTTTCTAATATCTCACGTACCTCTGGCATATCACCTAAAGGCGTATTATCATCATACTTACTTCCAACTTCCTTTAGTTTCTCCTGTATCTCTTGAGTGTGCCTTTCTCTTTCTTCTTTTTTAGCATCCAGTTTGGCAAGGTCACTTGGCGTTAAATACAACTCTCCTGTGTACTCTGTTTTCTCTTCAAAACTAAGCTTGTTATTTTCCATAATAGCCTTATACCTCGCTTCTTTTTCCGAGGCATCCTTGGGGGTTGGGCTTACCTTTTTCTTTCATTCATATTTTTGTTTGTGTGTATTTATTCTTCATAAATTATTGCAAAGCGCCAAGCACTGAATTTAATGTCAATTATCTCTTTGTCCTGATTTTCTTTTAACCATTTATTTGCCTTTTCGGCAGACGAAAACTCTTTCACTTGTTTCATTATTTCACCTCCTCCAAGCCCCATCCATGCCACACTCGGAATAAATTCCGAGGCATCCCTGAGCTGTAGGCTGGCAGAATTAAACGATATTAAAGCCCAAATATGCTTTTCAAATTACTTTTCGTCTCTTTTGCCTTTCCCTCCATTTCCTCTATAATATCGTCTTCCAACGTCTCAACCGATGGATTTTCGTTTTTTACTATAAGTACTTGAGGCTTACCACCAACTGAAGCGTCTATATCCTCAGCGACCCATGATATTGTAAAGGCAATCATTTTAGCCATTTCTTCAATCGATGCATCTTGCCTATAAACGAACTTTGAAATAGATGTGGCATAAGGACTACCATGACCTA
This sequence comes from Candidatus Methanophagales archaeon, assembly GCA_029241965.1. Classification (GTDB taxonomy): domain Archaea; phylum Halobacteriota; class Syntropharchaeia; order Alkanophagales; family Methanospirareceae; genus QENJ01. The sequence continues at coordinate 336 of JAPWVK010000056.1, read as the reverse complement.
TGCATAGAAATCTTATCCTTTCAGCATATCCTCCAATAACGTGATAGAGCTTTGCATTACCGCTATTTAAGTACTCTAAGCCACCCAAGATTGCTTCTATCTGTTCCTCTCCGGGCTCGAGTCTACCTTTATATCTATCTGATAAATCATCAACGATGTCCTCTGTGATTAATTTCAACTCATACAAACTTCTAGGAGAATTTTGAAAAACTCCCCCCTAAAGAAAATAATTAAGGGATTACATAATCGGCGGAAGATGATGAAATAAATCATGGGAAAAAAGATGCGCAAATTGCACTCTAAAACGCTAAAAAAGTAAAGTTTATATGTTGTTAT
>JAPWVK010000055.1 GCA_029241965.1 Candidatus Methanophagales archaeon | reverse complement strand
CACTAAAGTTCCATCCGGAATCATCTAGATATTCTTTACCAATCCGCATGCTTTCAGAGTTAAATAATTCTGACAGGTCAATTCGAGGTAAATCTTCTAAAAGCAGATATTTAATGTCCTCTTGCGAATTCTGTTTCTTTACAATAACTATTGCAGGTTCTGTGGATACATCAAAAACAGGCAGTTCATAGAAGTCAATTATACTTTTTATAGTCCTATTTTTCATAAACATTCGCATTTTTCTGCCATACTTGACCTTCATCCATTTATTGGAGGATATATATCCCAGAAAACCGTTTTCATTAATTATACTCATCCCCCGCTCGTAGAAATAGACATACAAATCGGCGATCCCATTATAACATGAGTAATATGGAGAGAGTAATGGTTTGCTAGCGGATATTTTCTCATGTCTCACATACGGTGGATTCCCAACCACCACATCAAACCCTCTTTCCGCCTTTGGTTTATCCAGATCAAAAACTCCGTAGAACTCAAAACCCCAATGGAAAGGGTTCAATTTCAAAAACTCTTCCTTACTTATTTCTATCTTCTTCTCGCGGAACTCTCGGTAAAGATCTGTGTTCAGCAAATTACTTATTTTCACATCGAGTTCCTGCACTGAACTTTTTAATTCCTTTGCTTCTTCACCCCAGGTTATCTTATACTCCTGGATCAAGTCATTCCTCTCTTTGAGCAGGCTGTCTAAAGTGGGTTTTTCTTCATCCCGGAGAAAATCGGAGAGCGTGAGTTTCGCACCCCGAAACTCGCCTAAGTCCACGTATCCAATTAAACTATTCCCTACTCTTAGGTTGTAGTCAATATTAGGCAATGGTTTTATGTATCCAGGCTCGTAAGAATCGGCAAGCCAGAGCCAAAGCCGCAATTTCGCTATCTCTATACCGTTTGGATTGAGGTCAACACCGTAAAGATTATTGACCAATATTATTATCTTCAATGTCGTGTCCTGATTCTCAGCACCTATTTTGTCATTTATCTTCTTGTTCAACGCAAACAGTATATTTGCCGCTGCAAGTAAGAACGCACCGGAACCACATGCGTTGTCCAGAACACGGATTTTTAAAATAACGTTATTCCAAACGGCGTTCAAGGTCGTTTCTGCAAGAATGAACAACTCTTCAATGTCCGTGAGCAAATCTCCCTCCTTATAGCCCCTCTCGGTCTTAAGATACTCGTTTGTTTTGTCGATAATGAAGGGATAGATCGTATTTTCCGAAATGTATTTCGTTATTGACTTTGGCGTATAATACGCACCTGTTCCCTTTCTATCTCTGGCGGTCATCGCACGTTCAAAGATATAACCTAAGATTTCAGGGTCAATGGATTCTGCATCTTCTTTTTCTCGATGGACAAATTTAAAACTGTCAAGAAAGTTTATCACATCCTTCAGTATCTCTGCCTTTATCCGGAACTCGGTATTCTTTCTTTCTATCTCGGTGAGGTTGAATAAGCTACCGTTGAGATAGGGTATGCCCTCAAACTGCTTATCAAGATCAAGTCTCTCTTCTTCCTCGGTATTCAGCACAGCAAAGAAGAGCTGTCTCAATTTTGGAACAAGCATATCTTCCGGGTATTCAGAGATATACTTCAAAACATCATTCTTGATGATACCTTTCGACTGCAGGAACTTGATAAAGATTAAACGATCCATAATGATCTGTGCGATCTGCTCTCTATCTTCTACTCGCTCGACAGATCGTATATTCTCAACAAACGAGTCCTTTTCAGAAATATGCTTTACATTACCCTTGTGGTCTTTATACCTGCCTCCGTGCAGTAGCGCATTATACCAACTGTAAAATTTCTCTGTTATCTCTTCCTCGCTTATTTTAGCAATCTGCTTTTTACCTGCTAATAAATCTTTTATCCGTTGAAAGTCATTCAAAACAGAAAGATCGTCTGTGACCTCTCCTTCTTTATTTATAAAAACCCACCTCAATCCATCTGTGGCAATTCCGAAATCGTGCTCTTCTTTCGCTTTTGCATGTTGAAATAAACCTTTAATCTGATTAACTGCCCCTGATTCATCTTTTGCAAATAAATCTGCATTTATCGGTTTTGCTTCCATCAAAAATTTAGCTTTTTTGGGATTTTTCAGGATATAATCAACTGACCTTCTTTTACCCCAAATATAAAATTGCTTTTCCGGCAGAATTTCTAATTTTAGCAGGTCTAAAATCCTCTCAATTAAAAAATGTTTTGTGAAAGCTTCGGGATCAGATTGTTCTTTGAGATCAGCCGATTTCAATGGCTTATTATGATCTCTTACATTGTTCCTGCCATCTGGCGTTAGTTTCTCCCAGATCTCATTAATAAGACCATTTATCTGCATTTTTCTTCTACCACCCCCCTTTCGATGTAAGTAATACATTTAACTCCGTTATACTCAGAGCATCATTATTTGTCATTTTTTTATATATATAAAGTATATTTTTTGCCACCGAGTACACCAAGAGCACCGAGTATCTTCCCGCTGCTCTGTGGTCTCTGTGGCTATCATTTTCGATTTTCTTTCTTGTCGTCAGTTTCCGAATGGTTATACCGCTAAATCCTGATATGCAATCGAATACTTCTTGGTATTGGAGCATTTATCAATCTCCCGCAATCTTTTCGAGAATACTGTAAATACCAAGAGTTGAGATGTATATATTGATTTCGGGCAGCGCTACTAAAACACCGTTATAAACAAAACCCCAACCACCATCACCACCACACCCATCAACCGCTCTCTCAAACCTTCTTCCTTAAAAATAGCATGCCCAAAAAGAACACCCATTATCGCACTCGTCCTCTTTATCGCAATGACATAAGCCACAAGTGTCAAACTGATTGCCGTCATCTGACATATAGCAGTCAAACCACCAAACAACCCGATTTTTACTAAACCACCATTATTAGTCCGAATTTGTGCTCTCTTACGCCAGCATAGCGGTAACAGCAGCATCACCACAAACAGGTCCATTGCAATCACCCAAAAAAGAGGCGATGAATTCTGAAGCCCGATTTTATCTATGTTTGCGGTTATGCTCCAGATGAATGCCACGATCAACATCAACCTGGGTCCTTCTTCTTTTAGCAGTGCTTTAAACGGTGCTAAGTAGCCTTGCGATTTCGCACTCACGTTCAGCAGATACGAACCCAGGACAATCAGGAATATACCGTATCCTCTTCAAATTAAAGGGTAACCGAGCATTATCTGAAAATCGGCGACTTATAGTTCCAAATTTATGCAGATAATACGTAATATCCACGTAATAGGTGTTAATTCAAATCTTCAAATTAGAGAAAAGTGCTACTGATCCGATAGCAGATAAAATTTAGGGATCAAAGCAGGTCAGGCCACAGGATTTAGATAAATTGAAGCCCGCATGCGCTTTACCATACTTTTTGAAGAGGATACAATATAACGATGATTCCGAATACACCAGGGAATTCTCCGACTATCAGAGGCGAAGTTATCAGCATAAACATGGGTGTGAACGCTAACATCGGCATTGTTATAGGCAGGTCCGATGATTTTAGTGCTCGCATGTACAGGATTATCGTACAGGCGTACATACCGCCGCCCGTGAACAACGCCAGCCAGAACTACGCACCAAGCTGTGGGATACCGGTAAGGAAGAGAACAGGTAAGAGGAACGGCAGTGCAAATGCTGGTAACGCCCACGCCGCTACGTATTCGTCTGTATCTTTCAGACTCTTCTTGCTGAAGACGTCTTTTGTTGATTCGAATAGCGCGGTCAAGAATGCGAATATGTACCAGAGCATGATACGATATTTGTTTAGTAGCTCTTATTTTGCTGTTAAATACTCAAAATCTTCTGGATATGGCAGGATTATCCGATCCCGATATGCACCAGTATCAACCTCGCCGCGTGCGTATGCCGCGTGCCACCCCTTCGGCACCGGCATCTCCGCATACAAACGTTTTCGCCACGCCTCAAGCATAGTTCTACGCTGCCCCATAAAATCAGCAGCACAAACGACATTGTTACCAGTTGTGACCGCTAATTTATCCAGCCAGCGCCGGCCTCCTTCGGACCGCAGCAGATGATGATCGAGAATCAATGTATCTACTCCATGAGCCAGCCGCACGGCATTACGCAGCGCTGCTTTACGTTGTTGCTTTGAAAGATGAGGCAGGTACAGTGGCGGTCCGGAAGCCAGCACAACCGTGGGCTGCCATGCCAGTATACAAGAAACTGTCGCGTCTTCAAGCAGTTGGATATCCGAGGCATGCACGAACACATCATTTCCATCTTCAACTCGCGTCATCATCACCATGCCGAAACGTTCACCGCGCTGACCATGCGGAACCGGCAGCGAAAAACTCATAAGTCCGTCGGTCTGCCCTTCTGCATTCGGCAGGTTGTCATCCAGTGCAATTTGCAAGGACTGTAACCGCTGTTTCATGTGTTGAGAAAGTCCATGAGGGCCCTTTACCCAGAACCTGAGTTCTCGTGCACGACACACAGCCGCGACCTTTTCAGCAGGCATCTGATACGGATTCGCATCTACTAATGGGACATGGTCGCCGTGTAGATGGCTGAACACCACATCGGTCGCGTCTTCCAGTTCCTTCAGAATCTTTTTACGCACTATTTCTCCAACTGCTACCTGTAAAGGGTGCGGTAGCAGACTATGACGGGAATAGCCCAAAGCTATGCCCGGATCAATGACTATCTTCCGGTCTTTGGTCGTAACTACACAGCTCAGACCGCGAACACCCAACGACTCAGTGCCAAGTATCTCTATCTGCATACGGTTACCTGTACATTCTACTGAAGGAACCTTTACTAAAACGAATAAAAGTCATACTATAAATCTTTTCCCTCACATGCATATTCTAACGTTTTACTGGCTAATTACCGTGTGTTTAGTTTCATCCTAACCTGTTTAGAAAAAATGTGCCACCTACATTTTCAGTGAATTTACGAGGCGTGTTTCCTCTTTAAGTAACTCACTCCTGCCAATTTTCTTCAAAGTATCCGTTATCGCCTTCGTTACATTGAGGTACCATGTCTTTGTT
>JAPWVK010000054.1 GCA_029241965.1 Candidatus Methanophagales archaeon | reverse complement strand
CACCGAGATAAATATACCCCTTAATGTTAAAAAGATGTTTGAACTAGTAGAACGGCGAAATTCAAAACATAGAGAAATAAGCACTGAACCCATAGAGGTCTTAGATGTCGTTTCCAGTTCTTAAGTTGCAGAGTAAAAAGATATCTTTCAACCTCCGTCCCCACATCGAACCGCACGTACGGATTCTGCGGTATTGCTGCAAATTCTCTGCAGGTTACTCTGATCGTCTTGACATGTACTATACTCGGCTTACTACTCCAGATGGTTTTAGCTTAATGAACTTTCTTTTCATATACAAGTTGTTCATCCGCACTTGTGATCTTAATATTATCATCAGTCTTGATGGTCTGCCTCTGCTGTTACAGTTAGTAGGTTGTTGTCCTCATCTATCGACATCTCCGCTGGCTTATTGGCGATTGTAGCTCGTATCTTTTTGAGATCGAAATCCTTAAGTGTAAGTTGGACCTGTCTGGGCTTGTTCTGAACACGTTCGACTTTTTCAATTTTAGCATCAACAACTTCAATAACCTCCTCTATAACGATGCTGCTACCAGTAGGTGGAACGATCATTAATTGTTTCCATCCTAACTGACTTAGCTTGGGCAGGTCCACGGACAAAGAGTTCGAATTCAAAAATTTCGTATCTATAAGCTGAGGGTGATCTCCAAACAAGACTTTAGTGTTAGCAATAAAACCGCTACCAATGATAGTTAGTTTAACATTTTCTCTACCTAGCTGGGCTCTTCTGGGCACAGCATAGTTCACAGCCAAGCGGCCACCTGCTACCTTACCACCGATATATCCACCTTGAGAGATTCCTAACAATCCGAGTAATGTGGAGGGGATATCGGGCAGTCCGTTTACAAACAAGTTAGCGCTGGTTAAGTAGTACAGATAGATGATAATGGCGGTAATCGTAAAGCCCACAAGTTGAAGTCGCGGCAGGCTGATCTCTCCCCCTTCGGAAAACAAATCACTCAATCGCAGTGGAGTTTCTTTTAGATCATTCTTGGGAATTCTAGCACTACTCCCACGAGCGATCAGCAGTCCCCCATAGCTAATCCCCATCATCCCAAGTAAAGATGAATTAAAATCAGGGATAGTCCCTTTACCAAGAATTAACCCTGTGCCAATTGCAAGATAAAAATAGCTATAAATCAAAACGATTGTCCAAGCAAAAGCCTGACACTTAGAGAGACTGTACGTGTTAGTTTTTTTATCCATGAACAACGTTTTTAGAAAATCCCGATTCTTGACTTTGACTGCCATTACAAAAAGAGGCAAGAGCAGTATTACAACAGGTATGAGGGCAATTAGAGCAGCCCACCTACGCCAATTAATGCGGACGAATCTTAGTTCTAACTCGTTTGATTTTTGAACATTGACCTTCACTAGCAGCTTGCCTTTGTTGTAAAGAAAATTCCGCCCTGTAAGGTTACATTCAATGCCTTTATCTATTGGAATAACAAATTCGAGTTTTTGGTGCTCTGTAGCGTTTGGAGGGTAAACGTACGAGGGCTGTAGATCATCCAATATGTTAACAAACCTATTCTTGTTTTCCTTTTTCATAAGCGTGATAGTAATATTACTTGTATTGTTCCCAAAGTTTTTGCCCACTATGGTAAGAGTATCTCCTTCTCTACCACCTATCGGCTCTAGTTTATCAAGTATCGGGTCTGTTTCAACAGAGTCTCCCGCCTGTACCTGACCAGTCACACCAAAGGTATAGAGACCTACTACAATGGTAATCACCAATAACTGATAAAGTAATTTATTTAGTAGCATAATTTGCATCCTTTAATAGAACTAAGGTAAAAGAGTTTCGCCTTAGTTTCTTCAGCTCTTCCTCGGTCTTCACCTTTACCATTAATTACCTCCTCTATAAAACTTAAATCACCATTTCATCTAAATCCGGTATATCTGCAATAGTTCGCATATACATTCTTCTGGTCGAACTCCAATCAGCGCTTATTTCTCATCACTCTTCTCCTATATTAAATTAAGTCACATACCCCATACTTAAAGTACAGGGCCTGCCCTTAAGCACGAGTGTCTATGACCTAAACTACCTTTTTATCACAGATATATAAAAGTTTTTCGCTTTTTTCATTTTTGCGGTTCCCATCCAAAAAGTTTGTTACAACGCGATATTGTACCAGGTTTTACATCTTGTATCTCCAATGTTATCCTCGTGAAAATCCGTCTAATTGTATGGTTATATAAAAGAACACCATATTAAAAAGATAAGTTATACTTTATTCACACACAGAAGTAAAAGAGCAATGTGAAGGGGGAAAAGAGAAGTGGCAAAAGTAAAGCTAAGTGGTGCGAAGATCGTAGTAGAAGAGCTGAAAGATGAAGGCGTGGAAGTAGCCTTTGGAATACCGGGCGGCGTTTTATTAGATTTATACGACGTGATCTACAAACAAGAGGCGCTGAGGCACATATTGATGCGGCACGAGCAATGTGCGGCGCATGCAGCGGACGGCTATGCACGTGTATCCGGCAGAACTGGCGTTTGTATCGCCACTTCGGGTCCCGGAGCTACGAACCTCGTTACCGGTCTGGCGAATGCAAACATGGATTCTGCTCCTGTAGTAGCGTTGACCGGGCAGGTGGTAACTTCTGCAATAGGTACCAATGCCTTCCAGGAGGCAAGCACATTCACGATTACCATGCCCGTAACAAAGCATAATTTCTTAGTGAAGCGGACGGAAGATTTACCTAAGGTCATACATAACGCATTCTACATCGCCAGTACCGGTCGTAAAGGCGTTGTCTTGATTGACTTACCGAAAGATGTCTTATCAGACGTAGCGGAAGTAGATTTACATCCCAAAGAGACTTTCGCGGGTTATAAGCCGAATATCAAACCGAATAAGGTGCAGACCAAGAAGACGGCGGAGGTGTTAGCAAATGCAGAGCGACCGCTTATACTGGCGGGTGGTGGTATTATAAGCTCGGATGCCTCGGAAGAATTACGCAGTTTAGCGGAATTACTTGGTGCCGGTGTGGTCACGACACTTATGGGCAAAGGCGCCATTCCAGAGAATCATCCACTCTGTCTGGGCATGGCAGGGATGCACGGGCATCTCTATGCGAACAGAGCGATAAACGAATGCGATGCGCTGCTTGCGTTGGGTACACGGTTCAGCGACAGATTGACCGCATGGCAACTGGACCAGTTCGCGCCGGATGCTACTTTGATTCATGTGGACATAGATGCAGCAGAGATAAACAAGAACATGCCGGTGGATATTCCAATAGTGGGCGATGTAAAGCTTGCACTTTACGATATATTGAAGTGGCTGGAGAAGAAGCAAAAATTGGGCGGTAAGAGCGTCTGGCTGCAGCGTATAAAAGAGATGCACTCGGCATGTGAAGAATGTATACACGACTTAAGACGAGCAGGGTCTTCATTATCTGATATGTTCATAAAAGAGCTTAGCATAATCTTGGACGACGATGCGATAGTCACAACCGAAGTAGGGCAGTGTCAGATGTTTGCAGCGCATTATTACATGACAAAGAAGCCTCGCACCTTTATTACCTCGGGCGGGCTGGGCACGATGGGTTTTGGATTTCCCGCTGCGATAGGCGCGAAGGTTGCAGCGCCAGATAAGAAAGTAGTGGACATTGCGGGTGACGGTAGTTTCTTGATGACCTGCCAGGACCTCGCTACCTGCGTTGAGAGTGATATACCAGTTGTGGTCTGCATCCTCGATAACCGGTACCTGGGCATGGTAAGGCAGTGGCAGGAACTGTTCTTTGACAAGAAATATTCGCATACGGGTTTGGGCCTAACGCCGGACTTTGTTAAGCTGGCGGAAGCGTTCGGATGCTATGGCGAGCGAGTGGAAAAGCCGGAAGATTTGGAAGGCGCTTTGAATAACGCATTTGAGTCAGGAAAGCCCGCAGTAATTGATATGATAGTGGGCAAGGATGACAAGATATTGCCGATGATTCCGCCTGGTGGTGGTATAATAGGAATGATAGGAACGGAAAGATGCAAACACGTATAATTTCGCTATTGGTAGAGGACCATCCGGGAGTGCTAACGAGAATGTCGGGCATGTTCACGATGCGGGGGATCAATATCACGTCTCTTACGGTTTCGCCATGCGAGACGGATGGGTTATCAAGGATGACGGTGGCGATAAAAGGCACGGAGAGCGAATTGGAGAAGGTGCGGAAGCAGATAGGTAACCTGATAGAAGTAGTAAAAGTAGTGGATTTGAGAGCGGATGGAGCGATAATCCGCGATTTGTGTCTGCTAAAAGTGCATACAAAAGATTCAGATACACGTTTGGAAGTGATGCTGCTTGCGGAATCGTATGGTGCGAAAATAATGGATGCCACGCTGGATTCGGTGATAATCGAACTTACGGAAGAGCCGGGGAAGATAGATCGGTTTGTGGATTTGATGCAGCATTTTGGTGTGAAGCAGTTGTTCCGGACTGGGCTTACTGCTATAGGTCGCGATTGAATACGGCAGGAGCCGAAGTAGGAGTAAGCATGAAAGGCGGTAGCAATAGCTGGCTGGGATATGTAATAGGTGGGGTGCTGGCTCTGGGTGTTCGGTATTGATAGCTACGATGGGAAGCGCGGCGCACGGGTTCGTATCCGCATCTTATCCAAAATCAAAATCGATATCATTGGATGATAGCTTAATTACTTGCTCAAAATTCATAGATGCAAATGAAAAGATTTGTAGAGATTGGATTCCTGCGATTAAATTCAGACTTCCATAAAACAGCAAATATACAATCCCAAATTTAATGATGAAATCCCGCAAAGAGTTCATCACAAACTTCTTTTGGTCATGAAACAATATATCCTACATATAACTAAAAAAGTGGAGTAAAAAGATGAAAAAAGGACATAACCCCAAAGAAATCGAAATGCGTGACACTTTGATGCCACAGGAATCCACCTCTCAAGAGCAGGTATTTATCCTCGGCCACAAAAACCCGGATTGCGATTCTGTATGCTCTGCGATTGGATACGCATACTTCAAAAATATTGTTGATACGAGATACCTGTATGTTCCCGCAAGGGCAGGTGAATTGAATAGCGAAACTTTGTATGTCCTTGAAAAATTTGATTTTGAGTCACCGATAGACATAGAAAGTCTCGTACCCACTGCCAGTGATATGGACTTGAAGAAACCTATTGTCGCATCACCCCACGATTCACTTAAGAACGTAGCTTCATTGATGAAAGATAAGAATATCCGTATTGTCCCTGTCGTAGACACCAGCAGAAAGCTATTGGGAATTATTGGTCTGAAAGACATCGCTGAACACTACATAGATACAATGGGCTTTGGTGACTTATCCACGACTCCAATTGACTTGAATATACTGGTAGATACATTAGACGCAAAAGTAATCACCAATCCGGGGAACATCGAGAAACTAACGGGCATGATTTTTATTGCTGCAATGCAAAAATCAACGATTTTACACAGAATCCGTGCGGGTGATGTTGTTATTCTTGGCGACCGGACGGACGTCCAGATAGAATTGATTAATTTAGGCTGTTCTGCACTTATAATCACCGGCAATTCTGCAATTAGCCAGGACGTCATCAGATTAGCAGCCGAAAAAGGAACGCTAATCGTTTCTTCGCCATACCACACGTTCGATACCGCCAAGTTGCTTGCTTTGTCTACACCGCTTCGTTCGATAATGTCAAAAAACGTCCCCGTAGCAGGGCTTTATACCCGTATTTCCGAGATAAGGCGTAAAGTCGCAGAATCTAAGTATCGCTGTGTGCTATTGGTAGATGGTGACAATCGCTTGATAGGTATAATCACAAGGACGGATTTACTGCATCCAATAAGGAAAAAGGTCATTTTGGTTGACCATAATGAAATTTCGCAGGCGGTTGACGGAGTACTGGAAGCCGAGATACTGGAGATTATTGACCATCACCGAGTTGGCGATATATCCACACTGATGCCCATCCACGTTCATAACGAGCCCATCGGCAGTACATGCACCATCGTTGCGGGATTTATGTTTCTGCATCAAGTAGATATTCCACCTGAAATTGCGGGTTTGCTGCTATCGGGTATCCTATCTGATACATTAATTTTGTCATTGTCTACAACCACCGATCGAGATAAAGAAATAGCACATAAATTAGCCAAAATTCTTAATGCGGAGATCGAAGATTACGGCAAAGAACTGTTAACCGCAAGTATAAATATTAAGGGCAAATCCGCCCGAGAAATACTGCTTCACGATTTTAAGGAATATCTGTTGGCCGCGAAAAAAGTAGGTGTGGGTCAAATGATGGTTTTTGATGAAGAAGAGATAGGCGCAAAAGAGGATGATATTAAATCGGAGATGGAGCGTTTACGTAAGGATAAGCAGTATGATTTGGTCGTTTTTCTCATTACCAATCCTTTAAAGAAGGGCGAAAAGATTTTGGTCAAAGGAGATAAGCGGATAATAGAAAAGGCTTTTGCAGTCACGGTAGAGGATGACAAATGTGTCGTGCCAGAGACTTTATCGCGAAAGAAAGATTTTATCCCGGCGATTGGATACTTTTGCAGTTCGTGAGAACGGCAATTTATATTCGTTTAGCAAACTACAAGATTACACAGATTTTCCGTGCCGAGCGCAATCACAGAAACTGCCGATTATGGCGTTTCTTTTGCCTAAAGCTCTTTTCTGCTTGCTTCCAGCAGCTCTATGTCGCGTCCAAGATATTCCGCTGCGGTTATCACATCTACTCCGTTTTCCGCTGCACATTCATACACCTCCGCTATCCTCTCCTTGTAATTCTGGTCACGCATGAAATGATGCTCCACCAGTATGCACTTTACCGAAGTCTCTCTTATCATCCGGCACATATTCTTAATTGCGAGTTCCAAGCTCTTACGCGAGTACCGGAATCCGAGCATGTAAGTCATAGGTCCGTCCAGTATTACTACATCCGGATGCTCGTGAATAATGAATTCCGCCTGATCTGCAACGGAAGGACCCTCGACATCGCTTGTAAAGACCATACACTCACAACCACAGGATATACTCACTTCTACTAGGTATCCCAGCTTAGGATTTGTGCCGTGATAAACAGGAGGTGAGAATTTTATGATTGTTGAACCATGCTTGAATTCCTTGCCATCTGCGGTATCTATGGACTTTGGTATCTCCTTTAGATTATTCGAAAAATGCGATGCGCGTCCAGTTTGGCTCTTGTTTATCTTCTCCTTCGGATGCTTCAGGTAAACTATCTTGTCTTCGTATATCTCAGGCGCATCAGGATCATAATGGTCGTAATGGTAATGCGTAACCACGAGAATATCGCTACGAGCTGCATGTTCCTTTATATCCGCCCATGTCTCGTCCATCCTTTGCTCTTCTATCTGATGTGGCGGCAAATTATATCTACGTGGTGCTAATGATACGCTAGGGTCTATTAACACTGCAATGTCGTCAGTTTCCACGAACGTTGCCATAGACCGCACCCCAAAACTGTCAAACGCTAAAGGCTTTACATTCAGCATTCGGTCTTCTCACCATAAGTAGAAAAGTCATACTGGATATAAGATATTTCGTGATTGTTCACCGCAGAGCCCGCAGAGAGTTAGAATAATCATTTATCTGCATTTGTATAGCAAGATTTGAAAACCACGAGATTTCACTAGATTAGCACAAGATTCATGGGTTAACATCGGATAAAAGAGCCAATAGGGTACCAATAAAGTACTTAAGTCTGATCTATAGTATTGTCTTCTCGTGAAAATCTGTGCAATCTGGTGGTTTACTAAACAATTACAATTATCTTATCTCAGCGCTCTCTGTGATCTCGGCGGTAAACAAATATAACATTTCTATTTATGATTCAGCACTTTACAATCACAGTCGCCTCAATCCGTCCTCACCAGCATACCGCTCTATCAAAGGTCGTATCTCGTCGCTGTACCACCCTTTTCTTATAAACAGGGGGTATATCGGCAACCGTTCCCGCAATACAAAAGGAGCTACTATCTTACGCAGTTCTTCCTCGCGTGGCCACGGCGATTCCGGATTTATATAGTCAATAGTCTTCTCCGAAATTCCGCCTAAGTCCGAAGCACCAAGTTCTATTAATTCCCGTGGTGCCGTCAAATTTGGCGGTACCTGAATCACGATTTCTGCTGGCAATATCTGTCTCGCGATACGTACAACTTCTTTGAACTCTTCAAAGCTCGGCGATTCTTGCTTTTCCATCGCCGTGAACGGTTTGGGCACGAAGGGTTGGATAATAACTTCCTGTATATGCCCGTATATCGCGTGTAACGATTTAATAGCCTCCAGAGAGTGGATACGGTCCTCGGGTGTCTCACCTATGCCGATCAACAAGCCGGTAGTAAAAGGAATCTTAAGCTTTCCCGCTTCTGCGATCATCTTCAATCTTTCCTCTGGTGCTTTGCCGGGCGAGTTCTTATGTGCTTCGAGTTCTGCCGTTGTTTCGAGCATCAGACCCATAGAGGCGTTCACGTCGCGTAACTGCTTCAGATCTTCCGTGCTCAATACGCCAAGATTACAATGCGGCAGCAATCCATGTCCTATCGCCAGCTTGCATAGCTCTTTTGTGTATTCGACAAGTGTAGAGCAGCCGGTAACGTTATGAAGCCATTTCGCGAATTCTGGATTGACGAGTTCGGGTTTCTCACCCGCGGTAAAAAGAGCTTCTGTTGCCTCTAATTTGGTATTCAAGAGCGCTAAAAACTGGTCTACACGTACGATATAAGCGTCTTCGGGACTGCGAGCTCGGTACACACAATAGTCGCAGGCATTTCGGCATACGTTTGTTACAGGTATAAATATGTTTTTGGAGAAGGTGACGTATTTGTTTTTCATTTCCTTAATCCCAACATGATACTCTCTAATTTCAGTTAGTTTCTTTTACATAAAATTGTTCCCGCCGCCTGCACTATTTGATGACTTTTGCTACATTGTCAGGACTATATAACACCTAGGCATAGATAAAACTTGCAGTATTTTTATAACTAATCTCATGGAAAATCGGTGTAATCTTGTGGTCGCCGTCACATATGAGTTACGTCGGCTTCCGACGCCATTGCCGCAACCGATATGCTATTATCAAGACGGCTAAGACAACGATTATCAACGTGGTTAACCATTCTACCAGTCCATATAAGTTGCTTGCACCGATGCAGATAGCCAATAAGCCGATAAGCAGTGAAGGTATAGCCTCTTCTGATCTGCGATACTCGGGCATAGCGTGACGAACAAGTGCGTTTAATACAAGGACCACTCCTGAGACCAATACGAAATAATTCAACAAGTGCACCAATTCCATGTAGCCCCATGCTACAAGCAATAATAAAATAGCTGCCGAAATCGCTATCACAATGAGGAGAACTACATCTACTTTGTCGCGGCGGAACTTCATAATTGTACCTTCACCGCCCCTTTCTCATCCTTAACTCGTCTTTCTTTTGACACCATAATAGAGGACATTCTGACGATTATACAAAAGTTTGTGTTATTCAACATGTGAAGGCGCCCAGAAACTCGAATACCATTCCGGTCTATCTGGTGGTTCAGACTGCAACATCTCACGCCATTTCTCATCGGTCAACCGATCTGCCATCGGCTGTTTAAATTCGTAATAGCTCATCACAGGACCCGCACCAATCAATACCCTACCGTCCGGAACTTCATACACGACAGCTACCAAATCCACATAGCCGACACCCTCTTCTAACACCTGCCCGGTATTACCATCGGTATGCACGTCAGCAATTATTGTCGTCTTCTTTGCTTTCTCATCTACATCGCTAATCACCGCATTCAACTCGTCACCGAAGTTCTTGATGAATTCGTAATCATCAACCGTCAATTCCTCGTTCGCCAGTTCCTTCTCCGATAACTTTACTAACCGTTCCAAAATCGTTTCCAAATGCTCTAATCTATATTTCGCAGAACTATCCAGAACGTCCATATCCGCCAGTCCCGCAGCAGTCATCCGCGTTAACGCCAGCAGCCGGTTGTAAAATTCCGGCACGGGTTCTACATATCCGACTACGGGTTTCTCCTCGGGTGGCATGAGCATACCCGTCTCAGCCATCGTATAACTCTGCTTAGCATAAAGTATGGTATCATGCCGTAGTTCCGCCCACGAAGCCAGAGCAGTAGTCAGCTCTTTCTCATGCCACGCTTCGGTCTGCATAAATGTCGGGTAACCCGCACCGTAGTCTTTCAATAACGGCTTTAACGCAAACAACCAGCTCCAGTACAGATTCTGGTTCCAGTCGGTTACGTTAAACGACCCGAATTCGGTTTCTAATTTAGTATACTGTGTACTATAATTCTCGTAATTCGAATCGTCCAGCTCGTCCAATAACTCGCGGGCTCTGCCGGAACCCAAAAGCGCCATCACATCCAGCCCGCGCGGGAATCCTCGTATCGGACGACCTGCACCGGAAATAACAAACGTAAATGGTCTTGGCTCTCGGTCAACCAAATAAACGCCTGTGTATTGCCCCACCAAATTAGAAAACATATACGAATCAGGAATGAATCTCTGCCCCATCAATCGGAATCCCTTTGTGTTTGCCAGGCATTGGTCTGCCTGTTCGGCCGTAAACGGAGGTTGTATAACACAATCTCCTGTTCCGCCATATATCTTTGGTGTTCTGTACTCAGCCAATTTCGATTTTAATTTTGTTATGTTCTCTTCTGTTAACTCTTCCGGCACGAACTCACCATTAAATACCGAATCCATCGCTTCTATGTATTCATAAGGACCTAAATCGTCAGATAGCCCGACATAGAAAGCAGTTACGGAGTAGATTCTATCCCATTTCTCCCGTAATTCAGGACTCTCGGCAAATCCCGAAGTTATGATACATGCTCCTATCGTCTGTAGCGTGGCGTCATCCGCGGAAACTAAACAATCAGGACAGCCGCCTTTTAACAAAAAGCTCATCCGTCCGTACCACATGAATGCTTTAAAATAATTCTTCAGCTTCTCACTACGTGTATAATGCCCTCGCGGGACGTATTGCGAGTAGTCTTCTTTATAATTGAATATAGGCGATTTCGAGAACCCTGCATGTTTTTCTATTAGTTCCAATTCCTTTTCTACGTCTGATTTAACAAAATCTGGCACTTCAAAGGTATATCTGTCCAAATCTTCTTTTGTGAAATAAGCGTCTGTGCATTCCCATTCATATTGGCTCTGGCAGACCTGATCCGCCTTCGGCTGTAACAAACTCAGCCCAACTGCGAAATAGGCAACGTTTCTTCGTGATGCTTCTTTTATGTCGCCATTATAGCTGTTGTAATCCGCTATGGACTCGTTCAGCAGCTCCTTACTGATTTGCCATATCAGGTCGTAAAATTCGCGTTCCTCTATTTGCCTGAGTGTTTCATCAAACTGGATATGATAAAGATGCAGTAACGAATCCGAAGTGATAAAGACGGGTATCTCGCGCTCCTTCAGCGTGTTGTAAGGCTCTGTAATATCCTCCTCATTTTGGTTTAAAGGGCTGCTGATGATCACAAAACCGTTCTTTTCCAGAAGGTGATGTGCGTCTTCGCTCAAACTGATTTTCGTAGAGAAGTCGTCGAAATTGTGTATTCCCGCCGTTTGTAAAGGCAGTTTATACTGTGGAACCCGTAAAGTGGCATTTATAGGCTCTAAGGAATAGTATTTTGTAAAACTTAACTTTCCTGTTTGAACGCCTGAGAGGTCAATTGGTTCTGTTTTCAGTGTGGGCGTTTCTTCTTCTGGCGCTGGCTGTTGAACGCATCCGCAGGCAAAGATTAATCCGACAATTGCCAGCAGCGCGAACAGCGTTGAAACTTTTGGGTTCATTAAGATTGAATATACCTTGGTAGTTTAAAAAGCTTTAGTATATTTCATGCCGCCCACTTTTTCTAATAATTAATTTCTTTTCTTTTTTGTGCGTATCTTGTATTTCCATTCTTCACGTATTTTGTCAGGGGTATTTAGTTCCCCCGAGATTATCTTTCCCCTGATTTTTTCAAGCGGTTTTACTATCTTTTGAAATTTGCAGCGACCTATAATGAACATAAAAAAGATATATAGAGCAAGAATAGCGCAAATAGAAATGTAAGCTACAGAATGGATTTGCTCGACAAAGACTTTGGGTTGGGATTGCAAAACTGCAATTATAATAGATAAAAGGTAACTACTCACCCACTACGAATTTATTGCAGATAAGACTTTATATTATCCATCCCAATAGTTGTAAATAAAACCTTTCGATTGATGGAGGGACTATGCGATGAATATACCTACCCGTGATGAAATTCGTGCAGCCTACAGGCAAGGAGAAGAGGCGATCATTCAACTATTTGAGCGGCTCTTTCAGGAATTGCAGTCACAGCAGGATCGTTTGAACAAAAACAGCAAGAACAGCAGCAAACCCCCTTCCAGCGATGGTTTCAAAAAGCACCGCACCAAACGCACGAGAAAAACAGGCAGCAAAAAAAGCGGCGGGCAGAAGGGGCATAAAGGTCATACTTTGGAACCATCGGAAAAACCTGACCACACAGAGGTGCACAAGATCGGGCAGTGCGCTATGTGCGGTGTAACTCTTGAAGATACCGAAGTTGTGGGTTATCAGAAGCGTCAGGTATTTGACATTCCTCCCATACAACTGGAAGTACCCCAGCATCAGGTAGATCACAAGATCTGCTCCAGCTGTGGCACCGCGAATACCACTTCTTTTCCTCATGACTTGACCGCATAATTGAAAT
>JAPWVK010000053.1 GCA_029241965.1 Candidatus Methanophagales archaeon | reverse complement strand
GGGCTAAGAGGAGACATCCTGATATAAAATCCAGGACGTGGGTTGCTAACAGATATTGGCATTCCAAAGGAACTCGGAACTGGGTGTTCTCTACCGGAAGGAATAGGTTGAGACTATTCTCGGACACGAAGATTGTCCGGTGTGCTGGCTTGAAATTGGACAAGAATCCCTATATTGACCAAGACTACTTTAACTTTCGGAACTGCTGCCCGATACTGAAAGGGTTATGAGATGCTTGAGCGGTATGAGGTGAAAGTCTCACGTACCGTTCTGAGATGAGGAGGGGCGGGCAACCGCCTCCTTCTTAATCGGCGGTTAGCTAAACAAACACTAAAATTTCTTTGGTAAAGCTTTCTTTTTGAAAGAAAGGGGTTTTAACGGCTCATACTTGTAAAGAACGCGTATTGGGTAGCAGTTTGCAATTCTCGTCGCAATTTCCTTACGTCGTCACGATGGATAAAAATTTCGTCAACTGCTTTCTGTTCTGCTGCTTGTTCCTCCTTCTCTTGCCTCAATATCTTATTCGCTACCTCACACTCTAACCTTCCATAGACCCGCGACAAGCCTCTGCCATAATCTGACGTCAGTTCTATGTATATGGGCAGTCGTAATTTGCCATAATCCGCTTCGGGAATAAGACTCGCTATTTTAGCCAGCTCTTCGCGTCTTATACGCTGGGTTGTATTGTCCCCGCATCGAACACCCGGTTTTTCTTCTCGTAGTAGCACCGAAAGTGTCTTCCTTTCAACAGGCAAATGTTTGTTTAGTGTTCGAACCGTCTTCGCGAGCACTCGATCGTTAAACTTTACTTCTAACATCTCTGCCGTCCTTTGTTTTCTTTTAGTCGCTGTGCAAACACAAAAATACAAAAGGGGGATAAAAACTAATCCTCCGGGAATTAATAGCTTTTGTCTATATTTTGCTTTTTCTTGCCGTTAGTGCTAATCTATTAGAGGTTACTACAGATAAAGTATTTCTAAACGGATAGCCTGATAGCCTGTATCCAATCATCATTCACATATTATTAAAACATCCTTTTGGTCTAAATCTAAATAAGAAACCACGAGATTCCACGAGATTAACACAAGATTTTTGGGTTAGCAGGGACAGGATAAAAGAGCCAATAGTGTCCTTAAGCCCGACCCATAGTATTGCTTTCTCGTGGGAATCTGTTATCGGGGACATACAACTACTACACTTGCACTACCAGTATGATTTTAGCATTTAACGAACTTTAATAGCAATAAAGAAAGGGCGAAAAGTATCGAAATATCGCGGAAAACTTGACAAGCAGAATGGATTTATTCAAAAGACTCAAAACTAAAACTGGTCGAAGTTAGGACAAGAAAGCATAATATTCAACTAAAAACAATTATTGACACTAATTAACACAGATTAACGCAGAAGAAATTAAATCCGTGTAAATCCGTGTGAATCTGCGTCCTACATAGATAGAAGTTATACTTTATATACAATCAAAAACTATTATTTTAATTCAAGAGCGTCCTTTAGACATTCATTAACTTTACGAATCCCTTTTTCAGAAAGAATCCCAAGGACTTTGATGATCATTGACTTGTTTATGGTTAATTTCATCTTTAAAGACCTCATCGTAAATGTCGTTTCCCGGACTCAGCCAATCCAAATATGCTTTTGAACTCATTTGCATTCCTAAAAGTTCTTCCGCTTCTTCTCTATCTCTTAAATAGCAGGCAAAGTCAATTACTGCCTTCAACTTACTTTCTGGAAGTACACTAATTATTTCTTCAAGTTTTTGTTTAGTCCCCCATACTTGCATATTTAACCTCCTTTTTGCTTATGTCACGTTAATCTAATCGCGGGAATCCAATCGCTATATCTTTTCCCGTTTACATCTCTGAACTCTGAGCAGGTTATGAATCCAGCGGGTGTTGATAGATTATCGGTATGATGTATCTGCGGATATGAGCCGGTTTCTATAACGTAGCTGTACGTTTTCCCCTCTTCCAACGTAAATGACGAATCAAAGGTGATTGTATCCCCGTCTTCTGCGTAACCGCCCCAAGAAGCGCTCTCGTTTATTCCATTCCCGTAAATCCGCACTGATTCGGTATGCCCGCCGGTGCCTGTGCAAGGATATGTGTGAAGTTTATGAACGGTTACATTACGGTTTAGCGTGATTGTGCCAGTATGCGTGCCTGATATGCTAAGGGATGTTATAGGATTGGTATCAAAGCCCATGAGTATTTTATCTTTGTTTATCTTCACCACCTCTTTAATTGCGTAATTTCTTTCAAAACCTCCTCTAAGGTAGGTGCTGAGGAGGCAACTACATTTTTTAGCGTGTGCTTGTGATGTGGGAAATTAGATAAATCCGGGAAATGTTCTGTATTGTCATATCTGACGATCCGATTGTTATTTTCATCTTGATAATGGTAAACATATGTTTCCCGTTCAACGGCAAAACGAGTGAAGACATATTCCCTTACGTGCAAGGCAGTTCCGTCATGGAAATAAAGCGTAGCCTTGAAAAATCCCAAATAGTCGGAGCGTTCATCCTCTACTATCTCTTTTACCGTAATCGCTTCACAGGTGTCAATAACACTTCTTAGATGTCGAAAATATTCGCTCAGAAGCAAATCTGCAATCCCTCCAATTCCTTATATTCCTCTTCCAATCTTTTCAGAATTTTTGTCTCGCCAATCCATTCGACAAAGTCGAGATTGTCATCGTCCATTCCCTCTCTTATCTTTTGCACGAATTGCTCGGAGGACATATTGTATTTCTGCTCAAAACTACTGATTCTTATTTGTGTTCTGTTTATACTTGCCTTAAGCAGTTTTAACTGGTTACGGATAGCAGAATCCAAAATAGGCCTGATTGATTCGGCTTTATTTCCTTTTATTAGTATTTCAGCCATTATTTTTGTTTTACCTCCTTTATTCTCTCTATAATCTTATCGCAGGTATCCAGTCGTCATACTCTTTTCCATTCACATCCCCAAACTCAGTGCAGTTTATCCAGCCATTATATGTTTGTAATGCTGGCGTGTGATGAATCTGCGGATACAAACCTGTTTTTATGACGTAATTGTAGGTTTTGCCGGCTTCTAAGGTGAATGACGAATCAAAAGTGATTGTATCCCCGTCTTCTGCGTAACCGTTTCGGGAAGCATTTTCGTTCACGTCATTTCCGTAAATCCTTGTGGATTCGGTATGCCCGCCAGTGCCTGCGCAGGGATAGGGGTATAGTTTTTGCGCGGTTATATCTTGATTCTGCACGATTGTGCTGGTATGCATGCCGGAGATGCGTTGATATCCAACAATATCACTCAACGATTTCTTTTCTGTTATTCGCGTGATGACATCGTTGAAACTTTCTCCGTCTCTCCTATCTGAATCAAATCGTACATATACCTCTTCCGGTAAAGATAATGTCTTGGTGCTCATTTTTCACTTCTTATTTAAACATCTTTTTGCTATCCAACCTTAAAATCTTTTCAACACACGATCCAGAATCAAATACAAGCTCAACACCTGAGTTCCTCAGCACCTCACGAATTTCAGGATGGTCAAAATCTTCTTTGTCCTCTGTGTAAAACATAATCAGATCATACTCAGCTTTAATATGCTCAACAAACACCCGGACAGATGCAAAAATTCTGCAATCTCCTTCTTTAAAAGGGGGATTAGCCGACTCAAGCATCATTTCCGCCTTGGCTGAAATATCACTTGTATAAGGTATTATTTGTATCATCGCTTTAATTTCGTCTAAAACTTTTTTAATCTCCGTTCGATCGTTTAACGTCAACTTTCTAAGTTCTTTCAAAATAACTCTACCGTTTTTGCACAAATCTCCCGAATGTCCGCTTTGTGATATTTGCCCAAGCAATGATAAAGCCTCATCTATTCTCGCGGCACGTTTTATAAGTTTCCGATTCAAAGAGCCATCTGCTTCATAAAAAGCGTATTCTGGAACAGCAATAACCATTTTCTCGGTTCGTGCAAGTCGCATTAGGTACGCAGATGTAGAATCTTGTGCCAGCACGATGTTCTCCAGCCAATTGGTCTCAGCTATCAGTAGAACGCTCATGCTCTTTTCTCTCTTTGTATTCGGCAACCGCTTCAGGGATTATATCCTTCAACGCACCCCAAACACTTTTTATTTTGGGGTCTTTCAATGCCTCTTCCAGCATTTCTCCTTCGGTAAGTTTTTTAGCCATTTTTCGCGTTGTACTAATAGATGTAGTTATGACCTTAAAAAAAAAAAACTTTCCTTTTAAGACGAAAGCGTGACAAAATATACTTTTATGTGCCCAACCTGATAGCGGGTATCCAGTCGTCATATTCTTTTCCATTCGCATCCGTGAACTTGGTGCAGTTTAACCAGCCATTTTCTGTTTGTAACGCAGCGGTGTGATGAATCTGCGGATATGAGCCTGTCTCTATAACGTAGTTGTATGTTTTGCCTTCTTCCAGGGTAAATGACGAATCGAAGGTTATAATATCCCCGTCTTCTGCGTAACCGGTCCATGATGCGCTTTCCTCCACATCATTGCCGTAAATCCTTACGGATTCGGTATGACCGCCTGTGCCTGCGCAGGGATACGTGTAAAGTTTTTGCATGGGTATATCTTGAGTCGGTGCGATTGTGCCTGTGTGCGTGCCTGCGATGCTTTGGTATGGATTAGCTGATGCTCTCGTGTCAAAAATATTTTCATTCTGTGGAGCAATTATCGTCTCACTCACATCCGGACTCTTTACTTCATCTGTTGTTCCATCACCGTTATAATCTATACTCATCGTATAATCTGTAACACCGGGTTCTATATCAACCGATGCTTTTGTGCTTGATGTTATTTGAATGTTCTCAAATTTTGTGATTGAGATGTCATTTCCAATTGGTGATAACCTTGTGAAGTTGAATGCACCTGTGTCGTATGCGTCTATTTCTGTTGTATAAGTGAGGTCTGCCGGCAGGTAGAATATCTTTGTGTCTTCTGTTATGAGCATGTCTGCATCTGAAATTTCATCTGTGCCATCATCTGAGATAATCCTTCCGTATTGGTCAGTGATTGTGACATTGACGGGACAATGGAAAGTTAACAAATTAAAAAAGTCCCCCCGAAATAGGACTCTGAAATTATCTATGTTTTCACGTAGCAAATGTTCAGAAGCGATTACGTTAATATTGGCAGCAGCAGCGTATTTATACGCATCAGATATGCTACTATAACCTATAATATTATCGTCAAAATCAAAAGCGATGCTCCGATCTTTTCTACCCGGATAATTAGAATCATATATCCTTACAGCAGCAATGCGCCCATTATATTCATAATCATAACCGACAACCATGTGTGGCCAGGTAGCCCAAAATAATAATGTATCCTGTCCTAAACTAATTAACGCTACACCGTGTTCATCAATGTCTGTTTTAATCTGATTAAATTCTTTTTCTTCGTCTACATTATGAGAAAAACAAGGTCGAGAATTGTATATCAACTGCATGGCGTGAGAGTGGGCTATGTTGTCTAGAACTTCATTTGAAAGAGGCATATCATAAGTATTTGTATCCCTCAATAATGCAGGTTTTTCGGAAAAGTCTACATAATATAAAGCACTCATTGCTGACACACCGGCACAACTTCCTCTAAACGAAGTAAACAGTGCCCATTCGAAATAGGGCATTTTCAACCAATTATAAGGAGATACTAAAGTTGCCATGTTAAGGATAATTAGACCCTCAGCAATTATTAATTTTCTCGACTTAAAAGTTATTTCAGTATTGCTAAAACGATAGCCATCAACTGCTGGATCGAAAGCTTGTTTCTCCACTTTTTTAACATAATATTTTTCATTACCTGTTATATCAGCAGCCCATACCTCACGCTCTACCCATGAATCATATTGTTTGCCTATGTCTTCTTCAAATTCTGCATAAACTTCAGCTTTATCACCGGTATTAAGACGATCATAGTTATTTAACGGATCTGGATATGCACTCGTATACACCATAACTCTTATATCATCACCTACAGGTATAGAACCTTCAAGCAATTTATCAACTTTAAAGTAATATGCACCGAAGCCCATAGGCCAATTCTGACCTGTAAGTGTTCCATTGAACTTGATCTCTTTTGGACAAGCAACACTCACCGTCTCTGTTCGTTCGTTATTCCATTCATTGCTCGCGGAAACCGCACTGTTTGCATCTGCAACAGCCTTTACCTGAACGTTTCCACATTTGGTCGCTGTCCATGTGAACGTTTGTGTAGAAGCTGAACCCGCAGAGAGTGAAGGCACAGAATCTGATGTAACATAAGAGCCATCAATATAATATTTGACTGTGGAAGTCCCAGCAGACCCGGAACCCTGATTCTTTATCTTTACTGTGTATGTTACCGTATCTCCCTGTTCAGGATTTGCAGGATTCCAAGAGATGTCTTGAATGACAAGGTCCGGCTTATTGCAGGTAATACTCACCGTCTCTGTTCGTTCGTTATTCCATTCATTGCTCTCGGAAACCGCATTGTTTGCATCTGCAACCGCATTCACCTGAACATTCCCGCATTTGGCCGCTGTCCATGTGAACGTCTGCGTAGAAGTAGAACCCGCAGAGAGTGAAGGCACAGAATCAGAAGTGACATAAGAGCCATCAATATAATATTTAACTGCGGAAGTTCCGGCAGACTCCGAACCTTGATTCTTTACCTTCACTGTGAATGTTATCGTATCACCCTGTTTGGGGCTGCTTTTGTCCCATGAGATGTCTTGAATGACAAGGTCCGGCTTATTGCAGGTAATACTCACCGTCTCTGTTCGTTCGTTATTTCCTTCATTACTCTCGGAAACCGCACTGTTTGCATCTGCAACCGCTTTTACTACGGTATTCCCGCATGTGTACGCAGTCCACATGAACGACTGAGTGGAAGTTGAGCCAGCAGAGAGCCCTGATACAGAATCAGAAGTGACATAAGAGTCATCAATATAATATTTGACCGTGGAAGTTCCGGCAGACCCGGAACCTTGATTCTTTATCTTTACTGTGAATGTTACCGTGTCACCCTGTTCGGGACTTGAAGGACTCCATGAGATGTCTTGAATGATGAGGTCTGGCAAAATTTTGTTGACATTGCCGCAAATACGCCCCATTTGATTAAGAGGACCACAATTGTGATAATAGCTACCATCAACTTCAATTTTATCTCCAGATTTTATATGTTTTGGGTTACTGCCGTAACCAACTGTATACTCGCTTCCGACATCTATAGAATTATCGGGATCACTGATTATCTTATCAACAATCACATCGCAATAATAAGTTCCATAGCATACCCAACCAGTAAGCTCATCGGTTGTTGCTGTTCCGGTAAACGATACATCTGACGGACATCTTTTATTACATTCGCACCAGTAATCAGGCATGCTGACCCATGTATAGCTAACACCACACCGGAAATTATAGGTCTTTGATGCAGAACACCCATCCTTCTGTATCTCGAGGGTATGTGTTCCCTCAGTCACAGAAAACGAGCAGAAACCATCTGGAGTCGTGCCTTGTCCCTCCGTGAATTGATACACCCTGTCTATGTATACCTCATATCCAACACAAGTATCGTCATCTATTGCAACAGAAACTTCACAGGGCGTTTCGGGACAGACATAAAAAGTGTTGCACTTGGAGCATTGATAAGACTCAACATTAATATTACCTGCAGCTCCCAATGGCCCAACAGGATTATCCCCTTCACCCCAGTAAAAACATATCGTCCAATAACAGCATGATGATGTTGAACCGTCGGGTATGGTGTATGAAATTGTCCCGCCACTCGTATAGCCCGTTTCTCGAACCGTACCTGAACAGTCCGTAATTTCGTAATATACAGAGCTATGGGTCGTCGAAACTGTAATTTGAACTGTATCCCCTTCGTCATACGAGGATTTATCAAAATTAGCCGCTGGGGGATTATCACAATCACTACCGCCGCAGTCGCACCAGTAATCGGGCATGCTGACCCATGTATAGCTAACACCGCACAGGAAATTATAAGTCTTTGTTGCTGAGCATCCATTCTTCTGTATCTCGAGGGTGTGTGTTCCCGCAGTCACAGAAAACGAGCAGAAACCATCTGGAGTCGTGCCTTGTCCCTCTGTGAATTGATACACCCCATCTATGTATACCTCGTATCCCACACAGGTGTCATCATCTATTGCAACATATACATCACAGGACGTTACACTTACATTTTTATGTGTATCGTTTGAAATATCGGGTATAATAATATCGTTATCGGAATCCCAACTCGCCACACTATCCACCGCAAACACCGTTCCCGGCACTGTACTCATCAAAATCACGAGTACGACAATACAACTCAACACCTTCTCCACTTTTAACACCATCTTCTTTCTTATCCCCCCCCCCCTTTCCCTTTGTCATCAAGGCAAACAGGAAACCACATTGTAAACCACATACTTAAAACTTCCGATTTTTTGCAGTGTTACTGTCTCTGGCGTATTTACTATCGAAACACTATGCCTTGTCTTCGTGAACTGTTCCACAGCGATTTCCGCCTGAGTACCTATATCAAATCATTATCTTCGCTTTTATCCATCAACCATTATTATAGGATTTTCAATAAGTCTCGATTTTCAGATCACGTATACGAGAGAAGTGTTCGACATTTTTAGTGAGAACGGTCTCATTATTAATCAAAGCAATCCCAGCAATCAAAGTATCTTCTGGGTCTATCATTCTTCTGTTAACCTCAACATTCTACCTCTGCTCTTTTCTCGCATCGCCTCGATAACTTGCCACATCTCTTCAGCACCCTCTTCTTTTAAGAATCCAACTATATTCGTCAGCGTTTTCTTATCGGTTAACCGCGTGATGACATCGTTGAAACTTTCCCCTTCTTCTCTTTCTGCATCCAACCTTGCATATACCTCTTCCGATAAAGATAAGGTCCTGGCACTCATTTTTACCCCCTTGTGTATATTATTAATCGTTCTAATAAATATTACATTTAATGCTTTCGTTGCTAACAAATGAGATGTAAAGCGCATACCCCTTATTTCGGGACCGCAATCGGGTTTCAACATATCGCTATTCTCTCGTTTTCCTCAGGGAGAATAACTTAAACGCCTTTCAATCGAATTATCTAGCAAAAACTGATCTTCATCCACCCTCTTCACGTTGCCTGGAAATTGTCTCCGAGAGATTACCCTTAATTGAAGATAACTCCTGCCGAACTTGGGCAAGAGAGATCTCCCGGTCCGCCTTCTCTTTTATGTAGCGAATGAATGACTCTGCCTCCTTCTTTTCTTGAATAAAATCAATGAAAACCAGCACTTCTCTTATCTCACTTTTCCCTAAACTTTTTAATTCCTGAATAATATTTCTTTGGTAAAGCTTTCTTTTTGCGAAGCGTTTTTGATAAACCTTTTCTTAAAAGGTTTAAAGAAAGGTTTTTTAGCGACCTCTTCCGGAAGTGTAATTGTCAATTTAAAATTAACCCCTACCTCATTTTTTATCTCTTGAGATGCTCCAAGATCCAGGTGCGAATGAGAACATCCGGCTCCTTCCCCACTCCTTCAGCCAATTTCTTCACCTGATTTAAGGTCTCTTCATCCAGCTCTATTGTTAAAATCCACTTATGCTTCAGGGGGCGGGCAAACTTCACCTCTACGGGCTCAAATTCATATGCGAATTCCTCGGTATCATGAGTATCCCAGAATTCTGCTTCTTCCTCAATGCTCGTAAATACAGGTATATTACCCATTTCTCTTACCTCCATGTTCTTGTTGTATGTAGAATATACTATCTTTCTATTTATAAAACCTTCTCCGTTCGACATCTGTAGCCTCTCTTGCCGTAACCACAAAATAACTCCCATTCCATCGAGGAGCAAGGAAGATGGTGAGAAAGCGTCCGGAATAGGTCTGACCAATAATCCTTAAAGTTTTATTCATTGCTTTGGTCACAAAGGGGTTAGAATAACAAACCTCTTCCACTTCGTGTAGCGAGACATTATGCCTGGCAATATGGTTAATGTTCCAATCATTCCACAGGAGTTCTCGAATAATAATATGTGTCATTTCCTTTTCATCGTTTTAATCCGGAACTTTATAATATTATAACTTAGATAGTGACAAAAACAAATAAGGCGGGAACGATAAACTCCTGTTTGGAAGTGAGAAGATAGATGAAAAATGCTTTGCATAAAAGGCAGGTATTAGAAGATGTGGTCAAGGACGCATTAGGGCGTCTCTCAGAAGATAAACTCGCAGAAGTATTTGATTTCGTGGGCTATCTTTTGGCAAGAGAGAAGCGAGAAGAATTGGAAAAGGAGGAAGAATTAGACCCTAACCCCCCCCCCCCCTTCTGAAATACATAGGTGGGATCTCGCACGGGTCTTTAGCAAAAGATATTGATCGTGAACTCTATGGTGACTGATCTTGAAACTATTCATGGATACGTGGGGATGGCTTACTTTACGGGATAAAAAGGAGCATAGACACAAGGAGATTAAAGATCTCTACCTTAACTTATAAAACATAATCAACTATTGGTGATGAGCATGGAAACGTTAGAAGCAACTGTCAAATTACCCTGTTCCTTTTTGACAGCGACAAAGCTAAAAGAAGATGAGTTCATCAGAATTCATTAGCAGCAGAACTGTATAGAGAAGGTAAATTATCACTTGGTAAAGCGGCAGAAGTCGCGGGTGCACGTAATAAGTGGGAGATGCTGATGATACTGAATGAAAAAAGTATTCCAATAGATTATACTGCAAAGGATGCCGAAAAAGACTTTAAGACATTGAGATTTAAAGCAATCCATAGAGGACCTCATGGCAGTCGGCTTCAGGCTTGGTGAAAAGGAGTACAAAAAGATAATTAGTACGAGAACTTGAATTGATTCCGGCATATCATAAAAATATTAATCTCGCTAATATAGTCACGGGCACAAATAATTGGACAAAATCAAGTTAAAAGGTTGTTTATTCCAGAACGATTTAAGTGAAGTTCTGAGCGCTTTTACTGTATTATGAGCTATATTTGCGGTTTTCTTTTCGCGCGTTTGACGCCAGCAT